>CAZGAN010000102.1:0-7235 GCA_964523655.1 uncultured Bacteroides sp. | reverse complement strand
GCACTTGGGAACAAGGCACCGCTAAATACGAAAAACGCGGCGTAGCTGCTTTCGTACCCGAATGGCTCGCTGAAAACTGCATACAATGTAACAAATGTGCATTCGTTTGCCCTCACGCTGCTATCCGTCCCTTCGTTCTCGATGCTAACGAAATGGCTAACGCTCCTGTTGGCGAAGACGCTACTATCGCTACTATCGGCAAAACTATGGCTGACACCCGCTTCATCCAAGCTGTTGACGTGCTCGACTGCCTCGGTTGCGGTAACTGTGTTGACGTTTGCCCCGGTAAGAAAGGCGTTAAAGCTCTCGCTATGAAACCCCTCGAAACTCAATACGAAGTTCAAAAAACTTGGGACTACTGCGTAGAGCACGTTTCTTCTAAACAAAACCTCGTTGACATCAAGTCTAACGTTAAAAACAGCCAGTTCGCTACTCCGCTCTTCGAATTCTCTGGCGCTTGCTCTGGTTGCGGTGAAACTCCGTACGTTAAACTCATCAGCCAACTCTTTGGTGATCGCGAAATGGTTGCTAACGCTACCGGTTGCTCATCAATCTACTCTGGCTCTGTGCCCTCAACTCCTTACACTAAGAACGCTGCTGGTCACGGTCCCGCTTGGGCTAACTCTCTCTTCGAAGACTTCGCCGAATTCGGTCTCGGTATGTCTATCGCTACCGAAAAAATGCGCGCTCGTCTCGCTGACTTGATGCAAAAAGCTCAATCTTGCGATTGCTGCTCTGACGAAATCAAAGCCCTCGCTGCTCAATGGCTCGAAAATAAAAACTGCCCCGCTACAACTCGCGAAATCGCCGACAAACTCGTGCCCCTCGCTGAAAAATGCTCTTGCGACATCTGCAAAGGCATTGTTGAACTTAAGAGCTACATCGTAGTCCGCTCTCAATGGATCATCGCTGGTGACGGTGCTGCTTACGATATCGGTTTCGGTGGTCTTGACCACGTACTCGCTTCTGGCAAAAACGTTAACGTCCTCGTTATCGACACTGAAGTTTACTCTAACACCGGTGGTCAAGCTTCTAAAGCTACTCCCGTTGGTGCTATCGCTAAATTCGCTGCTGCCGGCAAACGCGTTCGCAAAAAAGACCTCGGCTTGATCGCTTCTACTTACGGTTACGTTTATTGCGCACAAGTTGCTATGGGCGCTGACCAAGCTCAAACTCTCAAAGCTTTCCGCGAAGCTGAAGCTTATGATGGCCCATCTATCATCATCGCATACGCTCCCTGTATCAACCACGGTTTGAAAGCCGGCATGGGTAAGAGCCAACAAGAAGAAGCTAACGCTGTTGCTTGCGGTTACTGGCACCTCTGGCGCTACAACCCCGAACTCGAAGCTGAAGGTAAGAACCCGTTCTCTCTCGATTCTAAAGAACCGAACTGGGACGAATTCGAAAACTTCCTCAAAGGCGAAGTTCGTTACGCTTCAGTGCTCAAACAATATCCCAATGAAGCTGCTCAACTCTTCGCTGCAGCTAAAGAAAATGCTCGTTGGCGCTACAACAACTATCGCCGCCTTGCTCTTCAACAATGGGGTGTTGATCCGGAAGCTTAAAAATTCCATTGAACACATATAAAAATCCTTTTTAACCTAGACAAAAAGGCTGCATCATCTCGGTGCAGCCTTTTTTATCTTCGCTTACCCGCAATTTTTTTGGTTATATTCGCTGAAATGCTTACTTTTGTCGCCGATGGCTAACATTTACGAAATACAACGATACGGCAAATGGATATTCCTTATCACTGCAGCAACAGTGGTAGGAGTATTCCTTTATGTCTCAAATAACCTAGTGAAAGACTTGGCCGCGCGCGAGCGTGAACGCATGGAAATTTGGGCTGATGCCACAAAAGAAATTGTCAGCCAAATGGAATATGACACCCACGCCGAGTCTGATTCCACTGCCATGCCACCGGCCGTTACCGATATCGACTTCTTGCTACGTATCATCGAAAGTAACACCACAATCCCGGTCTTGCTCACCGACGATGCCGGAAACATCATAAACTATCGCAACTTTGAGCTCCCCGAGCCTATTGACTCCTTAGCCCCAATGATGTTGTCGCCGGCAAACCAAGCATATCTCGATAAAAAGCTCGACGAACTCTCACAAAATCAACAACATGTCATACACATCACTATAGCTCCCGATGTAGAGCAACTACTTTATTATGAAGACTCTACGCTACTAAAACGTCTCAGCTACTTCCCCTACGTGCAGCTATTAGTGATGATTGTATTCCTTGTAGTAGTTTACTTCGCCGTGTTGTCAACAAAAAAAGCAGAGCAAAACAAAGTGTGGGTAGGCCTGTCAAAAGAAACCGCTCACCAGCTTGGCACACCTATTTCTTCGCTGATGGCATGGATGGAATTATTGCCTGACATGGGCGTTGACGACGACACTTGCTCCGAAATGAATAAAGACGTTAAGCGACTGAGCACAATCGCCTCTCGTTTCTCTAAAATTGGCTCTAAGCCACAAATGGAGCTCGATGACGCCGGCGAAATTGTACGTCGTGCCTCCGAATACATGGCAACTCGCATATCTCCACGCATCGATTTCAAAACATCATTCGCTGACGTTCCTATGCCGGTGCAAATTTCTGCCCCGCTTTTCGAATGGGTCATGGAAAACCTCATAAAAAATGCCGTTGACGCTATGGAAGGCCACGGCTCTCTTTCAGTTACCACCGGCAAAGAACAAGACTATGCTTTTGTTGAAGTCTCTGATACCGGCAAAGGCATTGCTCGCAAAAACTTTAAAAACGTATTTAACCCCGGTTTCACCACCAAGAAAAGAGGTTGGGGTCTCGGCCTCACTTTGGCTAAACGTATTATTGAACAATATCACCGGGGACACATCTTCGTAAAGACTTCAGCCCCCGGTGTCGGTACAACTTTTAGAATTGAATTGCCATTGAGTTTATAACGGACGCAATTGCACAGTGAAATGTCGCATAAGCTCCGTCTCCCATGCTATTTCATAGCCACGTCTAATTTCGTTTCTCCTGTCAAACACGTTTTTCAGTGCAACGGCAATCACATCAATATGATTGTTTGTGTAAACACGTCGTGGTATGCACAAACGCAACAAATCCATGCCGTCAAAACGATTCTCCCGTGTCACAGGGTCGCGGTCTGCTAATATATATCCTATCTCGCAACCGCGCACTCCGGCCTCTTTATAAAGCTCTATTGCAAGCGTTTGTGCCGGAAACTCTTCCTTAGGCACCTGTGTGAGTATCAACCCGGCATCAACAAAGATTGCATGTCCGCCTGCCGGACGTTGATAAGGTATGCCAAATTCATCCAATCGGCTTGCCAAATATTGCACCTGACGTATGCGCGTCTCCAGATTATCGAATTCAGTATTTTCGTCTAATCCTACAGCAAGCGCCGACATATCGCGACCATTCATACCTCCGTACGTCAGATAGCCTTCAAACGGTATGCAATACTTCTTCGCTCCTTCATACCAATCCTCGTGCTTAGTGGCGATAAATCCGCCCATATTCACCAAGCCATCTTTCTTGGCTGACATTGTCATACCATCGGCATAGCTAAACATTTCTGCCGTGATTTCTTTGATTGTCTTGTCGGCATAGCCTTCTTCGCGAGTCTTGATGAAATATGCATTTTCCGCAAATCGCGCAGAGTCGAAAATCACACGCTTACCGTATTTATCGGCTACTGCTCGCACATCGCGCAAATTTTGCATCGACACCGGTTGACCTCCGGCAGTGTTGTTGGTAATAGTCACAATGATAAAGCTCACATGCTCAGCATTTTCACTGAGATTTTTCTCCAGCTTTTCAATGTTCACATTACCCTTAAACGGTAACTCAAGTTGAGTGTTGCGCGCTTCGTCAACTGTGCAGTCAATGGCCCTGGCATGGCGGCTCTCAATGTGACCCTTTGTCGTGTCAAACGGAGAGTTACCTAGTATCACATCTCCATCATGCACAAGATGACTAAACAACACATTCTCGGCTGCTCGCCCTTGGTGTGTTGGTATCACATACTCAAAACCGGTGAGGCGTGTTATCACCTCCTTAAGCTCAAAAAATGAGCGCGCTCCGGCATAACTCTCGTCACCCATCATTAGCGCCGCCCACTGGCGGTCACTCATTGCTCCGGTGCCTGAGTCGGTTAGGCAGTCAATATATACTTTGTCTGCACTCAACTGAAAGAGGTTGTAGTGTGCCTCTTTGATCCATTGCTCGCGCTGTTGACGAGTTGATTTGCGAATCGGCTCAACCATTTTGATTTTCCATGATTCGGCAAAAGGTAGTTCCATAAAAGGTTAGTTTTAAGGGATTTGGTTAAATATTTTAGTTGATAGATATATCGTTTTTTTTCTACTTCGTTTCTTCTGCTATAATTTTATCAACGTCAATGCTATTTATGCCATAGTTAACCGCCACGGTTTCAATCATCAAGCGCTCTTTCGCTGATATCTGTTCTCCGTTGTTGCGCGCTATGCACACAAGCTGACGCACCAAGTCGCGCCCGGCTCCGTTGATAATGTTTTTGTGCTCATCTTCTTGCAGACAGTACAAGCCGTATGCGTGAAGCTCCGTCTCAAATGCTTGAGCCACATGCGCAAACGCAACCTTGAGCGCATCTGAGAGCGATTTAACTTCGCGTGCAAGCGTAGCATATATGTTGGCTGTCTCTATGCGCTCATTGCGCGAGAACACCAAGCAGTGCTCAACAGTGCTTATACTGTTGCGCAAATTCAGCAACGTGTCGGCTATGCGATTGCGAGCAAGATCTATATCTATGTGCTCGGGCAACGCTTCAAGTATCTCCTCCGTCTTGTGTTGCACAAGTGCCGGTTTATTGTTGCGCGTTATATCGTTATAAAACTGTAATATCTCTGTAACTGTGGCATTTGCCCTACGCAAGAACGTGTCTCTCATGCGCCCCGAGCTGATTGCACTCAGCAGTCTCTCAACATTAGCACCCCAATGCTCTGCCCACGCAAGAAGTCCCTGCTGATAATACCTATATTGCAGAGCATTGCGATTTATCACCTGTGGCAACGACATTGCATTGCGCCGAGTTGTGACGTATGTAAGCACAATCTTATTTGCCGATGCTTCTTTGAGCTTAAAGTTACTCTCTGCACACAACTGCTCATAGTATTTTGTGCTTATGCGCTCCGTACTGATAAACTCCGATTGATTTGTAGTAGTGGGCAATCCATTCATGCGAAATACGCTGAAAATTGTAGGAAATTCCACCCCCACTGTCCCGGCTAGTGCCATTGAGGCAACAAGATTTGATAGTGTAGGCGTACACGTCACTCTGTGTATCTCGCGCGTAGCTTCGTCAAGTGCTCGTGCCGGTATTATTTTTGCCGCCTTCTCCCACAATCCGATAAATCCGGCACGCAACACTTCTGCCAAACCCGATGCCGGCCCTACGCTGTGATGAGTGCCGTTGCATACGGCTATTATCTGCACATTGCTGCCTATGTGACTGTATATCTTTTGCTTAAGCTCCTCAATATGCTCCACGCTCACCAAATCTTTTTTGGTGAACACAATCGAAACCTTTCCGCGCTCCATGAGTCGCTTGATGGCTTTCACTTCAAAATCTTCTATATCGTCTTCAGTAGCTGACACACAGTAGATTATAGTGTGAAACCAACTATATATATCGTCTGTGCTATCGCGCCGGTCTATCTCGTCAAATATGCTATGTGTCCATTCGTCAACATTGCCGCTGACCAAGCCTTTTGTGTCAAAAAGCGAATATGTTATACCCGGTAAACCTGAGTTGACTTCTATCTTGTCAAAGTAACTTTGAGTCATAGGGTCTCCGTTGCCGGTCTGAAACACTTTGTTCCCGGCAGCATAGTTGAGAAACGAACTTTTCCCAACACCCGACTTGCCCACAACTACCAAGTTGAGGCGTCGCTTATCTGTTTTGTTAGTTTGTTGTCGCATCTTTTCACGGTTTTATTATAGATGATGACACATAAGGGTTTCTAAAGGTTTATCCTGTTATCCACAAAGTTAAAAATAAATTTTGTTAGTTCGCAAATTTAACTGAAATTTTTTTTGAAAATATTTTACATGTTTTTTTAACACTTTATCCCTTATATATTAATGTGTAATCCTTTCTTTTTTTTGCATTTCTCGCAAAAAAAACGTATCTTTGTGTGTTATTATTTACTAAGATATTTCGTAAAATACATCATATATATGTCAGAATCTGAAGAACAATATAGCGCCAGTAACATCCAGGTGCTCGAAGGCCTTGAAGCCGTGAGAAAACGCCCCGCTATGTATATTGGCGATATCTCTGCTAAAGGCTTGCATCACCTTGTCTATGAGGTGGTTGATAACTCCATCGACGAAGCTCTCGCCGGTTATGCTAGTCATATCGAAGTCACTATCAATGCTGATAACTCAATCACTGTTGTCGATAACGGTCGTGGTATCCCCGTTGACATGCACGAAAAAGAGCACAAAAGCGCTCTCGAAGTCGTGCTTACCGTGCTCCACGCCGGCGGTAAATTCGACAAAGGCTCATATAAAGTTTCTGGCGGCTTGCACGGCGTAGGTGTTTCGTGCGTTAACGCCCTCTCTACATACCTTCGCGCTGAAGTGCGCCGAAATGGCAAAGTCTACATGCAAGAATACTCTTGCGGTCACCCAACCTCTGAGCTCAAAGTTATCGGCGATAGCGATACAACCGGCACTTCTATATCTTTCAAACCCGACGGTTCTATCTTCACCGTCACCGAATACGACTACAACACCCTCGCAAACCGCTTGCGCGACCTTGCTTATCTTAACGCAGGTATCACTCTTACGCTCACCGATATGCGCAATATCAATGCCGAGGGCAATCCAAAATCCGACAAATTCTATTCTGCTGAAGGCTTGAAAGAATTTGTCGAATACATCGACTCTAACAAAGAATCACTCATCAATGGCGTTATCGACTTGCGCACAGAGCGAAACGGTGTGCCCATTGAAGTGGCTATGACATACAATAGCTCATTCAACGAAAACATCTACTCTTTCGTTAACAACATCAACACCATTGAAGGTGGTACACACCTCACCGGTTTCCGCCGCGGTTTAACTTCTACCCTCAAAAAATACGCCGACGACAACGGCTTGCTCAAAAACGCTAAAGTAGAAATCACCGGCGACGACTTCCGCGAAGGCCTCACTGCTGTCATCTCTGTGAAAGTGATGGAGCCCCAAT
>CAZGAN010000101.1:0-7567 GCA_964523655.1 uncultured Bacteroides sp. | reverse complement strand
CCCCAGTCTCAAATCGTCGTAGACGATGCCGAGCTGGGGTAGACGTCACCCTTCTATATAGTGGCACTTCGGAGATGTGCCGTCTATGTTGCGACCACGTTTAGGTACGCATAGAGTGAATACGTAAAACAGCCGGCTTTTGGCCGGCTGCTTTACGTTATTGTTGATGAAGTGTTAGAGTGCTAACAATTCTTCAATTTTCTCTTGAAGGGTTTCACGTGTTTGCGAACCGGCAAGACGAATTTTTGTTTTTTCTCCGTTTTTGAAGAAAAGGAAAGTGGGGATAGACATAATGCGATTAGCAGTAGCGAAATCGCTTTCATCATCACAGTTGTATTTTCCAACAATTACACGTCCTTCGTACTCGTTAGCGAGGTCTTCAACTATGGGAGTCATAGCGCAGCAAGGGCCACACCAAGTTGCCCAAAAGTCAACAACTACGGGTTTTCCACTTGCGATAATTTCGTCAATGTTTTGGTCGGTAAAATTTGTTGCCATTTTTTACGATTGATTTTGATTAGTATTGAGGGTAATAAATAATTTTTTATGCAGTAGCACTCACTGACTCAACCGTGAATTCGATGCCCATGTCGTTGAGCAAGTTAATGAGTTTACGGTTGATTGGTATGCGTTTTGCAGCCGTGAGTTTTATCGATCTATTAATTTCAGGGTCAAAGATACGCAAATAAAGTGAGCCTAAGTCATCTTTTGTGGAATTTATTTGATCTTTTATCAAATCGAGCACTTCGGTTCGCGCGTCTTCGATTGTCATGTTGATGGTTATGCCCTTGATTAGCTTGCCTTTAAGGTCGGCAAGCGGGCGTATGTTAACAACATCGAAAGAGAGGTCGCTGTCGCGGAAACGTTTGCGCCATTTGCATGTTACGAGCACCGGAGTCATCGGTATGCCGTATCTGCCAAAGGTGAAAACGTTGTCGCCAAAGAGACGTAGCTCGGTGGATCCGGTTTCATCTTCAATCTTCATGATGCCAAAAGTGCCGCCTTTGCGAGTTGGTTTTGTTTCGTATGATGCCACCATGCCGCCAAATGTCACTTCCAAGTCTTCGGCGGGAGTTATGTCGCTAAGTCCTTTGATTGTGCTCTTTGTTGCATAGTTTAGCTCCATGAAGTAAGGGTCAAGAGGATGCGCTGAGAGGTACATGCCCACCAAGTCGCGTTCTTTGCCAAGACGTTCAATGTCGGGCCACGCTTTAGCGGGCTTAACGGGGGGACGGGATTCGGCATTGAGGTCGAATCCGCAGTCGTCAAAGCTAAAGAGTGAAGCAGTTTGTTCGGCTTGGTTTTGTTGGTATCGCTGACCGTATCGCAATAATTGCTCGGAGAACGTTTCGCCGCGCGTGTTTTCTTCGAAGAAGTCCTCGCGTTTAATGCCGGCGAAGCAATCGAAGGCTCCGGCCATGGCGAGGCTGTCGAATGTGCGACGGTTTACCACACCTGCCGGCACGCGCTCAACGAAGTCGTATATGTCTTTGAACGGCTCTTTTCCGCGAGCGGCAATGATGTCGCGCACCACGTTACCGCCCACTCCTTTTATGGCAGAGAGGCCGAAACGTATATCGCCTTTTTTGTTGACACCGAATGAGCCGAATGACTCGTTCACGTCGGGGCCAAGAACTTGTATCTTCATGGCGCGACATTCGTCCATGAAGTTTGAGAGCTTGGTGATGTCGTTGAGGTTTCGGCTGAGCACGGCAGCCATATATTCAGATGGATAGTTTGCTTTGAGGTATGCAGTTTGGAATGCTACCCAGCTATAGCACGTTGCGTGACTTTTGTTGAACGCGTATGAAGCAAATTTTTCCCATTCTTTCCATATTTTTTCAAGCACCTTCGGGTCGTGACCGCGTTCTTGTCCGCCAGCCATAAATTTGCCCTTGAGGTGATTCATTTTTTCGATGAGTTTTTTACCCATGGCCTTACGCAGCGTGTCACTCTCACCGCGGGTGAATCCAGCCAACAAGCGAGAAAGCAACATGACCTGCTCTTGGTATACGGTGATGCCGTATGTGTCTTTGAGGTACTTCTCCATCTCGGGGATATCGTAAACAATTGGGCTAACGCCTTGTTTACGTTTGATGAACTCGGGAATGAAGTCCATAGGGCCCGGACGATAGAGAGCATTCATCGCAATGAGGTCTTCAAATGTTGAAGGTTTGAGCTCGCGAAGATATTTTTGCATGCCGGCACTTTCGAACTGGAATGTGCCGATTGTGCGGCCCTCAGTGTAGAGCTGATATGTTTTGGGGTCGTCGATGGGAATTTTTTCGAGGTCTAAGTCAATGCCTCGAGTGAGCTTGATGTTGTTGACGGCTTCTTTGAGAATTGAGAGAGTTTTCAAGCCCAAGAAGTCCATCTTGATAAGGCCGGTTTCTTCAATCACGCGGCCCTCGTATTGAGTTACAAGAAGCTTTCCTTCGTCTTTATCGTTGGCGGTTGATACGGGCACCCAGTCGGTGATGTCGTCGCGGCAGATGATTACACCGCAGGCGTGCACACCGGTGTTGCGCACATTTCCTTCAAGAGCGCGAGCGTAGGTTAGCGTCTCGCGTACGATAGGGTCGGGACCTTCAAGCTCGGCTTTAAATTCGGGCACGTATTCGCAACAGTTTTTAAGCGTGGGCTTAAGTTCTTTGCCGTTAACCTCAGGCATGTGGTCGGGCACAAGTTTTGCAAGGCGGTTGCTCTCGGGAAGAGGCAATTGCTCAACGCGCGCCACGTCTTTGATAGCCGACTTGGCAGCCATAGTGCCGTATGTGATGATGTGAGCCACTTTTTCTTCGCCATATTTGCGAGTCACATATTTGAGCACTTCGCCACGGCCGTCATCGTCGAAGTCGATATCAATATCGGGCAAGGAGATACGGTCAGGGTTGAGGAAACGCTCAAAAAGGAGGTCGTACTTGATAGGGTCGATTTGAGTGATGCCTAAGCAGTAAGCCACGCAAGAGCCGGCGGCAGATCCACGGCCTGGGCCTACGCTGACGCCCAAATCGCGGCGAGCGGCATTTATGAAGTCTTGCACAATGAGGAAGTAACCGGGGAAACCCATGGTTTTCATTATGTGCAATTCAAATTTTATTCGTTCTTTTAGCTCCGGGCTAAGAGGCGAGCCGTATCTCACTTCAGCGCCTTCATAAGCGAGCTTAGCAAGATAGTCGGCTTCAAACTTGATGCGGTAAAGCTTTTCGTAACCGCCAAGTTTTTTGATTTTTTTGTGAGCATCTTCTTCGCTGAGCACAACGTTGCCATTCTCATCTTGCGTGAATTCGTCGAAAAGATCTTTTTCGGTGAGACGTTGACGATACTCTTCTTCGGTGCCAAAATCTTTAGGGATTTCAAAGTTAGGCATGATTGGAGCGTGGTCAATGTTGTAAGTCTCAACTTTGTCGAGTATTTCAACGGTAGTGTCAAGAGCCTCGGGTATATCGGCGAAAAGGCGGCTCATTTCATCGGTGGTTTTCATCCACTCTTGCTTTGTGTAGAGCATGCGGTTTTCGTCGTTGAGGTATTTGTTTGTAGAGAGGCAAATCAAGCGGTCATGAGCTTCGGCATCGTCTTCGTTGACAAAGTGCACGTCGTTTGTAGCGATAAGCTTGATGTTGTGTTTGCGAGCGAGGTCGATAATCATTGGTTCGATGCGACGTTGCTCTTCGTAAACTTCGTGGTTTGCGCGCGGCACACTAGCTTTGTGACGTTGCAATTCCAGATAGTAGTCGTCGCCCATGAGGTTTTTCCACCACGCAACGCGGCGGTCAGCCTCTTCAATGTCACCGGCCATTAGCAGTTTGGGTATTTCGCCACCAAGACAAGCCGAACAGATGATAAGCCCTTCGTGATACTTTTCGATTTCGTGCTTATCGGTGCGTGGGTGCATGTAGAAACCCTCGGTCCAAGCCTTAGAAACGAGCTTCACGAGGTTGTGATAGCCTTTTTCGTTTTTTGCAAGGACAATGAGATGTCGGCCGATATCGCGCTTGTCAACATGTTCGTAAAGAGTTTTTTCGGCGACGTACATTTCGCAACCAAATATAGGCTTGAACTGTTTGTCGGGCTCAAGCTTGGAGTTGACTTTGTTGACATAATTGAAAAACTCTTTTATGCCATACATGTTACCATGGTCGGTGAGAGCAATGCCGGGCATACCGTCGGCAATAGCTTTATCAACGAGCGCCGGTATTGAAGCTTGACCATCGAGCAACGAATATTGCGTATGTACGTGTAAATGAACGAATTTACCCATTGTGAGAAGTTTACAAAAATTATGCATCGCACAAAGCATGGCGATGCACATGCAAATATACAAAATAATCCGAACTGAGCAAAACCCTATGGGCTCTCAATTTGGGCTTAAGAGTGGCTAAAATGACGACGCACAAAGTTTATAACTTTGGGTATCAGCGACATGGGTTTTGATAAAATGTTGAGCACTTTGGGCACAATGCTCACTCCGGTGAGTATTGAGTCAATGTGTGTTGAGTTTCGGAGTAGCGCAATGTTTGTCTCGAGCTTATATTGCTCAATGGCAATACGAGCTTTGTTGAGCGCCAGCTGATATTGTATTTCGTTGAGGGAGTATCCTTTTTTATTGTTTTTCTTCTTCATGGCTGTTATCGGGAGAGTCAAGTAGCAATTTAGAAATAAAACGTGCTATCGGGTCAACGAAAAGAGCACGACGCATGAGGCACACCACAAGCAGTAGCACCACGTAGAAGAGGGCAACAATGAGGTATGCTAATTGAGGGGCAATAGTCGTTGCAAGAAGATGACCAACGCCTACAGAGATAAACACCAGGCATACTAATCCCAGCGCAATAGCTACGGCATAGAATGCTATGGCAGAAAGTAGCAAGGTGAGCTTTTCAACGGCTTGAAGTTTGAAGCCATCGAGGTAGAGCTTAGCCAAGCGTTTGAGGCCGGTAGCGATGGATGAAACGGCAGATTGGGTGGAAGCAAACATAGAGAAGCATGATTAGCCGCGCGCCACACACGTGTGTAGTCGCGCGGCGGTTAGTACTATTCAGATTCGTCAAGTTCGCCGACTAGTTGGTCAGCGATTTCGTTGAGACGAGCTCCTTTAAGGTTGGGACAATGTTTTTTAAGAAAGTCGATAATGCTTTCGCGTGTTTCACTGCCCTTTCGCGGAGCGACAAGGATACCAATGGCAACGCCAACTGCGGCAGCGCCAAGGATAGCTAAGAGTGCATTTAAAGGTTTCATTTCGAGAAGAATTAAGTGGTTAATAGAAAAAAGTATAGTATTAACGCAAAATTAGGGGTAAAAGATTGCGCAAAAGAAAAAATTTTTCACAAAGTTACCAATAAAAAATTGCAAATTCACAAAATTGCACTATATTTGCAGTCGCTAGCCCATTTTTTAATATAAGGGAAAAAGGGTGAGGCAATAAAACGTGAACATAACCATAAATTAATACAAAACCACCTTAAAAAAACCGCAAAATGAAAAAGCATAATTTTTATGCAGGCCCATCAATTTTGAGCCAGTACACAATCAAGAACACTGCAGACGCAATCATCGACTTTGCTGATATGGGTTTGTCAATCCTTGAAATTTCACACCGTTCAAAACAATTCCAAGCCGTAGTTGATGAAGCCGACGCACTTGTGAAAGAGTTGCTCGAAATACCGGAAGGCTACAGCGTGCTTTGGTTGGGCGGCGGCGCTAGCATGCAATTCTGCATGGCACCGATGAACCTTCTTAACAAAAAAGCAGGTTACCTTGACACCGGCGTATGGGCTTCTAAAGCAATCAAAGAAGCAAAATTGTTTGGTGAAGTAGATGTAGTAGCATCTTCAAAAGACAAAAACTACACATACATTCCCAAAAACTACACAGTGCCCCAAGATGTTGATTACTTCCACTACACATCAAACAACACCATCTACGGCACAGAAATACGTAAAGACCCCGAAGTTGGCAACGTGCGTTTGGTTGCAGATATGAGTTCTGATATCTTCTCACGCAAGATTGACGTATCAAAATATGACCTCATCTACGGCGGCGCTCAAAAGAACCTAGCTCCCGCAGGTGTTACAATTGTGATTGTGCGCAATGATGCACTCGGACACGTTGACCGCGTGCTCCCCACTATGCTCAACTACGAGACACACGTGAAGAAAGGCTCAATGTTTAACACTCCGCCTGTATTGCCCATCTACGCAGCACTCCAAACATTGAAATATTACAAACAACTTGGTGGTGTTGAAGCTATCGAAAAAGTTGACCTCGAAAAAGCAGCAAAACTTTACGAAGCAATTGATAGCAGCAAGATGTTTGTTGCAACTGTGCCCAACCACGAAGACCGCTCAATCATGAACGTATGCTTCGTTATGAAACCCGAATATGCAGAGCTCGAGAAAGACTTCATTGATTTCGCAACCGGTCAAGGCATGATGGGTATCAAGGGTCACCGCGACGTTGGTGGCTTCCGCGCATCACTCTACAATGCTCTTCCCATGGAAAGTGTTGATGCTCTCATCGCTTGCATGAAAGAGTTCCAACTCAAACACTAAAACAACTGACAATAAAATTTTTATCATAACCATGAAAGTTTTAGTAGCAACCGAAAAACCGTTTGCAGCTGTAGCCGTTGACGGTATTCGCAAAGAAATTGAAGCAGCAGGCTATGAGCTTGCATTGCTCGAAAAATATACCGACCGCGCACAATTGCTCGGTGCCGTTGCCGACGCTGACGCTTTGATTATCCGCTCTGATAAAGTTGATAACGAAGTGCTCGATGCCGCTAAGCAACTGAAGATTGTGGTTCGTGCAGGAGCCGGATATGACAACGTTGACCTCGAAGCTGCAACAGCCCACAATGTTGTTGTTGAAAACACTCCCGGACAAAACTCAAATGCCGTAGCAGAGCTTGTATTTGGCTTGGCAGTTATGGCAGTGCGCAACATGTATAACGGCACATCAGGCACAGAGCTCAAGGGCAAACGCCTAGGCATACATGCCTTCGGACAAGTTGGCCGCAACGTTGCTCGCATAGCAAAAGGTTTTGGCATGGAAGTTAGCGCTCTCGACCCTTATTGCCCCGATGAGGTTATCAGCGCTGCAGGTGTAACTCCGGTGCACAGTGTTGAAGATCTTTATAAGAACAACGACGTTGTGTCACTTCACATCCCGGCAACCGCCGAAACTCGTGGCTCAGTAGGATATGACCTTGTTAGCTTGCTGCCCAAGAAAGGCTTGCTTATCAACACAGCACGTAAGGAAGTGATTGATGAAGCCGGATTGGCTAAAGCTCTTGAGGAGCGTGAAGATTTGAAATATGTTGCCGATATCAAACCAGATACTGCTGACGAACTTAGCGCAAAATTTGGTGGCCGCGTATTCTTCACACCCAAGAAAATGGGCGCACAAACAGCCGAAGCAAACATCAACGCAGGCATAGCTGCAGCACGTCAAATTGTGGCTTACCTTCGCGATGGTATCGACAAATTCAAAGTAAACAAATAATAAACCAGTTTAACTTACTTCATTAACACATGAGGCTGCGCCAAATTTGGCACAGCCTTTTTTT
>CAZGAN010000100.1:0-7607 GCA_964523655.1 uncultured Bacteroides sp. | reverse complement strand
CGCTCACCACGTGGATTGAGGGCTGGAATCGCATGTATTCTGACCGCTGCATGGTTGTGAAAGACGGAGCCGGCGAAGTTATTGGATATGTACGTTCGGTGTGGGTGGCTATAGACTTGGAAAAACGCACGGCGGCTGATTTGTCGGTGCTGCATGCTGAGAGTCTTGTGAACGGAGCAATGGAGTGCCCGATAGCGAAACAGCGCAAAATGCTGCCCGTTACAGAGCCGCAACGCGTTGTAGATGTGAAGTTTGAGTATAGTGACCTCGATTTTAACAGGCACGTGAACTCAGTGCGCTACATTGAGCGCATACTGAACTTGTGGACACCGGAGTTTTTTGATGCACACGAGATATCACGCTTTGATATTGCGTATTTGCAAGAGTGTAGATATGGCGACGAAACGCACTTGGCAGTGACCGAGGGTGATGGTGTTGCTCATGTAGACCTCAATCATGCTGCCGGAAGAGCTGTAGCTGCGGCAATACACTTCAAGTAAGCTTATTCGGCGGTAATGGTTTCAGCGGATTGAGCGTTGGAATATGAGCCTCCGGTGAACAGGCCTTGCCAATCGGACGTGCAGTTGCTAACGGAGCCTCCGGTTGATAGAGTGTATTGAGTGCCACGAGTGAGCTCAGGTGCACTGAAAAGAGCAGGAAGTTCGTTAGGCTCGGTGAAATCGGCAGTGAAGCCAATTAAACATTTGTTGTCGGCATAAACAGCGATAGATTTGCCGCTTTGCGTCGATAATTGGCTGTGGCGCACATAAGCTTGCTTAGAAGAACTGTCGGGGTTGACAGTCGCATCATTTCCATAAGCGAAAACGTATCCACCGTTGATGGTTGATTTTTGTTGCGGAGCGGTTAAGCTGTTATTTGCGCTAATGTCAATGAGGTATCCGTTTGATATGACTATTGTTGGAGCGTAAATGGCATGCTCATTTTGCGAGAATGAGTATGTTTTGCCACCGGAAATTTCGATTGATTCGTCGGCAGCAAAATTTCTGCCGAGAGAGTAAGAATACAATTCACCGCCGGTGATATAAATGTTTGCGTCAGCATTAATGCCTTTAGCACCGTCACCGATGCTTTTTAGCACGATGGCGCCGCCATGTATCGCAGTGCTCATATCGCTTTTAATGCAAGTGCTCGATGAAGTGTCGTTTTCTTCAGCGTCGAAATATGTGGTGCCGGAAGTGTTGAGACTTAGATAGCCACTATTAATAATAATGTTATTGTCGGTTTTCAAACATTTTCCACCATCAGCGTCAACGTTGGCATAGATGTAGCCACCGTTTATCACGATGCCTATATTTTCATTAGTGCTACCTTTGGCATGAATGGCATTTTTTGCTGCGTGAGTGACTGCCAAAGTGGCACCGGGACGCATCCAGAAGTATCCGTCGGTGGCAATGCCGTGTTTGTGATAAGCATCGACAAGTAGAGAGCCGGCACCGCTAACAATGATGTTTCCTTCGCTGAAAAGACAGCCTTTTGCATCTTCAGTGTCGAAAGAAGAGCCGGAAGCGTAGTAAGGCTCGGCGGAGTAAACAGTTTGGTCAGAGAGTTTATTAATAGTGCCGTCAGCCAGGTGCAAGAATACGCGTTTTTTGCATTGGTCGTTTATTGCAGGGCCGCATTGCGAGGCTATTTCTGCACCGTTGAGCGTAAGCTTGAATTTGTTCTTGCCGTATATTTTTAGTGCGCCGTTGTCGGTTTTGCCTTGCACGGTTATTTCAACGTTTTTCACGCTGTTTGATGCCATGTCGAGTGTGATATACGCGCCGTTGATATGAGTAATCAAACCGGAAACAGACGATTCAACATTGGCAGTGCTGCCGGCGAAAGTTACAGTTACTTTTTCGGTGAACTTGTTGGCTTCCCAATAGAACGATTTATCAGTGCCGACAATGTCGTTTGCGGCATCGGTAGCTGTAGAGCCGTCATATTCGTGTATGGAGGTGTCGAAGTCGGCTTCAAATACTGGAATCTCATTAGAAGGAGATTCTGGCTCAGTCCATGAGAATGGCACATCAGCGGTGCAAGCGGAGAGCATGATTGCAATTACGCAAGGGGCGAATTTGTATAGATTTGGCATAATTACTTTGTTTTAAATGTGTAGCCAACACCAATCACGTGGCTGTTGTTGTTTTTGCCGTCGATGTATCTGTAAAATAATTGCACACTGTTGTGTGAGCTAATTTTGTAGGCGGAGCCAATGGTGTAGCGCACCTTTGAAGTGTTGAATCCGGAAATGTTGCTGTATAGTTCGCAAGAAGCAAATGGGGTGAATTTGCTTTTTCTGATGTTGTATTCGGCTTCGAGTTTGGAGCGTAGGTATGCTTTGTGGCGGGCATATACGGTTTTATCGAAAGACCATTCGTTGGTGAGCACATCGAGCGAGGCAGTTGTTACGCGTTCGCGGTGATAGGTGTATTGATACATTTCGCGAAGAGACAATGACAGACGACCGATTTTGTAGCTTCCGGTGAGCGCGGCTTGTAGGCGTTGACGTGGTTGCCAATAGTAAGGAGTAAAGACATCGTCATCATCGTATTCGTTGCCGTTGTGCTGATAAATGAATGTGTATGCGGCACCGGCTTTGAGGTATTTGCAAAAGCGGTAACTGAGTCCGGCAGAGGCAGACCAACGAGCCACGTTGTCGAGTTTGTTGGTGGTGCGACATTCAACTTCAACGTCGGCTTTCAACTTTTTGGTGATGCCGAAGTCTACGTTTGCCGAGGTCCATAGCTCTTGAGCAGAGATGGAGCCAATGCAAGAAAGAGAGAGGAGAAGCGCAAAGAGGCGATAGTGTTTCATCGTTCGCTTTTGGGTAATTTGGTTAGGTGCTCAATGGCATTGTCGTTGTTTTCGGTTTCGTAGTAGACTTTGAGCATCACGGTGTCATGTAAAAAGTCGATAGCACCGATGTCAATTTTTTTGATTTCGATGCCTGTGCGTTTTTGAAGGTCGTCAATTAATTCTTGGCGGCGGTCGGGCACAATCAGTTCGACGCGATCATAGACAATTAGTTTGTCAGATAAGTGCTTTAGAGAGCGATTGCGTTCGCACAGCCAGATGGTTATGAGGAAAAGCGCGTTTGTGAGGATGAGTTCGATGTAGCTTTCAGGCGAGCCTAAAGCGTTAATCACAGACACGGCAATTATGACAAAAAGGTATGTCATTTCGCGCACGGGCATAGATTCGGTTCTATACCTAATGATGCCGAAAATGGCAAACAAACCGAGAGCAAACCCGATTTTGAGTTTTACACTTCCGAGGAGGAAAATCAGGAAGAATATTGATAGACTGATAAGCGAGAAAGTGAAGTAGTAGTCGAGACGACGGCTTTTCGGGAAGTAGAGAAGGTGGATAATGCACCACACCACAACGGCGTTGAAGGCGAAGCGAATGAGGAGCTGCATTAGTCCCATATAGTCAGCTGCTTGTGCATCAATAAAGTCAAGCGATTCCATGATGAATTTTGATATTAATATGTTTGTTAGTTAGGTTGTTTATTGTTGAGTTGTTTCACAAATCGCACGCGAGGTTTCAGTCGGTTTTGACGCAAATTTGGGTCGGTAAGCGCCATACCCATGCAGTATTTGCTGAATCCTGATGAGTGAATGCGAAGTATTTTTAGTTTTTCCAATATGGGAGAAGGGCAAAGACCATCGCGTTTTAATTCGATGATAGCGATGTTGTTGAGCGCGAAATCGGTGCCTGTAGATAAGTTGTGAAATGATAGGCCTGTGTCGATTGTTAGACGTTCGGTCATGGCATAGTTTACAAGCGTGATGCGGTGAAAATGATTTTCAAGCTTGGTAGCCAACTCTGTAGAGTGGTAGCGTGAATTTTTCTCGATGAAGTCAGCGTGATCGGCAACTCCGGCGTTGAGAGATTCGAGTTCGATGCGTTTTTTCTTGGTGCGACCTTTGTTGTTTTTCTTTTTGATTTCTAGGAAACGAACGCCGGTTGAACCATAGGTGCGAATGCGGATTTTCTGTCTTACCGATTTGCCGCGCTGATGCTCGTTAAACATGTCGATTGTGTCAGTGTCGAAGTAAACAGTAGAGTAGGGAAGGTTTCTCATACCGGCAGTTTCTTGCACAAAGTACTGGTCTGAGATGATTTGCAACAACTCAGAAAGCTTTTCGACCGTGGTGACATATTTCACGTCAACGCGATTCATAAGTTTTACAGTTTTCATTCGATCTAAAGAAATAGGCTCGAAGTTTGCTAGGTTTACTGTTTTCATGACAATGGTATGATGCGGCAAAGATATAAGTTTTTTAGTCAAATAAATGAAAGATTTTAAGCATATCGAGTTATTTAACATGACTTTAACATGAAAACATGAAAATTAATAAAAGATTTTCAGATTTGGGTGTGATGGCATGTTTAATTATTACAATTGTGTTTCAATGGGTAATTTAAGTATAATTTCGGGGTGATGATGTTGTAATGTCAGTTTTTTTGTGTAGATTTGCAGTATAAAACTTTGTAAACTAGATGATACATGCTTCTATAGTCGGCGCAGAAACAGAAGTAGCCGGCGAATTATTGAGAATACTTTTATACCATCCGGATGTAGAACTTACCTGTGTATATAGCCCATCTATGGCAGGAAAAGCTATTGATGAAGTGCATCATGGCATGATTGGAGACACAGACCTTAGATTTTCATCGACCATAGATCTCTCAAAAACAAACATGGTGTTTGTTTGCGCACCGCAAGCAGACGATTTTTTGGCGGAGTTGGATGCGGAAGCGCGAGTAGTTGACTTGACCGATACGCACGTAGATGGCTCTGACGATTTTGTGTATGGTTTTTGTGAGCTGAATAGAAAGCCATTGGTGCGTGGTGCATTGCGTGCGGGCGTGCCGACAGCGATAGCACAACCGATATTGATGGCACTTTTGCCGTTGGCAAATAGCTTGCTCCTCAATGAAGATATTACAATTAAGACTAATGCTGAAGTCACAGCTGAAGCGCTCAATGAGGTTGAGACGTTGGTGAAATCGTTGCAACTTAGTTTTAATAAGAAAATCATGGTGCAGCCGGCACAGTTTGCTGCATCGCCGCGAGCAATGTTTGCCGAGGTGTCGTTTGATTGTGCTGTGGAGACAGCTCAAATCGTTGAGTTGCTAAATAATTTTTATGATGACCATAATTTCACGTTTGTGATAGGCAGAGAGCCGAAAGCCGATGATGTTGCCAACACAAACAAGTGCATAATGTATGTGCGCAGAGAAGATGCAAAGATAGTAATCACTGCAGCTATAGACCCACAAATCAAGGGCTCAGCAGGCACTGCAGTGCATTGCATGAACTTGCTGTTTGGATTGCATGAGCGAGTTGGATTAACGCTCAAAGCGTCGCTTTAGAGAGTTAATTCAGTCTCAACGGGCGAGAAAGTGCTGATGTGGCGTTGTTTTTTGGCATCGTAGATTTCATCGATGACAAAGAAAATGCCACTTTCTTCAACGTCGCCAAATTCGTAGTTTATCGCGGTGCCAAACATGCGCATTGACGGTGAAAGGCTGATGTATGCGTTAACCAGAGGGGGAATGTTGAATCCGTAGCGGTGAATTTCACCGTTGAGTATGCGGTAATCTTCTTTGAAGTCGTTGCCAACGAAAAGACGTCGCATGGCTTCGACGTCCATGTTTGTTTTTAGGGGTTGTTTGGGGCGCACAAGGTTATCGGGGTCGGGGAAATGTTTGTGCATCAGATAGAGTATCATGTTGCGGCATTGAGGTAGGTAGCCGGGATACATGGTGACTTTGCCGAAAAGATATTTTATTTCGGGGTGAATCACGGTGAGAGCACCCAGGCCGTCCCAGAGATTGTCGAGTGCATAGAGAGCTTTAGAGCCGGCTTTAGACGATTGATACTCAAGGCGCACGAAAGAGCGACCGAGCTCGATGGTGTATGGGAGATAATTTTTGATGAATTCGTCGGAGAAATTAAACATGTGGCTGGTGGCGATGCGAGGAGCGCCATCGTTGTCGATGCGCATGTCGGCACCGGTTATGAATCGGTATCCGCCGAGAATGAGACGAGCTTCGGGGTCCCAAACAATGAGTTGTTGACAAGGGGGCTCCATGAGGTCATATTGGTCAATGTCGCATGGCGTGCCGGTGCCACCGCCGGCGGCACGGAAAGCAATTTCGCGTAAGCGACCAATTTCGCGCATGGTGTTTTTACATTCATTACCGTTGAGAATGTAGATGTGGTTACCACCTTTATTGGTTTTGCGCAGAAACCTTTCAGGAGTGAGCTCAGCCTCAATGAGAGAGACGTCAACAGGATCAATGATATGCTTATTCATTGTTCGTTTTTAAGGTTATAAACCGATTGTTTAATTTCTTGGGCGGTGCAGTTGGCATGCTTGCCGCCGTTAAGTTGCTGCCAATGAATCTGTTGGCCGCATATTATTTGCAATGTTCCGTTTTCGTGACCGAAAACTTCGCGCGGCAGTTGCACCATCTCAATGTTTAGTCTCAAACCGCTGCGTTTTCTTAGACGTGCAAATTTATAAAAAAATCTTGAATTTTCGCCACTAAAAAACACGGGTATTATGTTGCGTTGATATTCAATAGCTTTTTTTACGAACATTTTTTTCCATTCGAGGTCGGCGATGACGCCGTCGTCGCCTAGTCGAGAGCATAATCCGGCGGGGAAAATCAGCACGGGGTCGTTAGAGTTGAACACGTGCTCAATGGTGAGAGCTGATTGCCTGCTTTGTGCGCCGTGCTTGTTTACGGGAACAAATACGTTGCGCAAAGGTTCAATAGCCATAAGCATGTCGTTGACAATGAAATAGACTTGGCCGCCGTAGCGTTTTTGGAAAAAGTCAATGAGAGCCAATCCATCAAGTCCGCCAAGCGGATGGTTGCTGACAATAATTACGCGTCGATTTTCGGGTGACGGCAAACGTTCAACATTTTTTACTGAGATGTTCACTTTCAAATCTTTGAGCACACCGCGACAAAAATCGGCGCCGGTTTTGCCGTGATTGGAGCGTAGTAGTTCGTTCATGCGGTCGGCATAAATGAAACGCTCAATTGCGCGCACCAGAAACCGGGGCACGAAGCGGGCGCGCTTGCCGAGTTTTTGGCGGAGCACGGCAGCGAGGTCAATTTGAAGAACGGAATTTTTGTCGTCAGACATGTTGAATGCAGAAATGTGATTGGCAAAATTACTAAATAATGCGATAATATGCCACGACTTTAGCGAAAAAGTTGCTCAGTAGATTTCTAGTGGGGAAAGTCTGCACGGCTCGCACTAGTGTGAGCACCGGCACATAGGAGCTGAAGATGCGACTATTCTCCGTGCCTCTCTATGGAGAATAGTTGAGCAAGCCAAGCACGTACTATCACTAAAAATATACTGACCCACTATGCTAATCTTCGAGGTGTAGCAAACAAGAAATTCTTCCTATTTAAAATCGCCAAGCTATATGGCTATCCCCACTAAAATTCTACTGACCCGAAAAAGTTGCTGACCGCGGTGATAAATGATTGATACACTAAAACTGCTTAGTTTTTTATTGAATGTGAATAATTGGTTGTCATATTTTAATTTCCAGGTATTTTTTTAA
>CAZGAN010000099.1:0-7724 GCA_964523655.1 uncultured Bacteroides sp. | reverse complement strand
AGGTCGAAGCTGGCGCAGCACGGAGAAAGGAGCACGGTGTCGCCTTCGCTTGCTGCTGCTTTTGCGGCGGCGAGGGCGTCGTTGAGTGAATTTGTAGAGGTTACGGGCACAACGTTGCCAAAGAAGTCAACAATTTTTTCGTTGTGCAAGCCCATAGCAACAATGGCTTTCACTTTTTCTTTCACGAGCGGAAGAATTTCGCTATAGTCATTGCCTTTATCTTTACCACCGAGAATTAAAACGGTTGGTGTTGTCATTGACTCAAGGGCATACCACGTAGAGTTTACGTTGGTAGCTTTAGAGTCGTTGACGTAGCGCACGCCGTTGATTGTGTCAACATACTCAAGGCGATGCTCCACACCTTCGAAGTCGCTGAGAGAGCGGCGTATATCGTCGCGGCGTATGTTGAGCAAGCAAGCCGACAGAGCAGCAGCCATAGAGTTGTATAGGTTGTGTAGACCATTCAAGCTGAGGTCGGCACGAGGCATAGAGAGCGAAGTGCCTGATGTCTCAACAATGAGGTTGTCTGTGTTGTCAACATAAGCAGCAGTGTCGGGCAATAGTTCGAAGTGCTCAGCAAACGGATATTGTTGTGCTTCGATGGTGTATTGCTTTAGTTGTGCTGTGATAACGGGGTCGTCATGCCAATAAATGAATGCATCTTGCGGAGTTTGGTTTTGAAGAATGCGGAATTTGGCGCGCACATAATTTTCCATCTTGTGGTCGTATCTGTCGAGGTGGTCGGGGGTGATGTTGAGCATCACGGCAACGTTAGCGTGGAAACGGTGCATGTCGTCGAGTTGGAAAGAGCTGAGCTCAATAACGTAGACGTCGTGGGGGTCACGAGCAACTTGAAGAGCTAGGCTTTTGCCAACGTTTCCGGCGAGACCTACGTTCAGACCGGCATCGCGCAAAATGTGGTAAGTGAGAAGAGTAGTAGTTGTTTTACCGTTACTACCGGTGATACAAACCATGCGTGCATCGGTGTATCGGCCGGCAAATTCTATTTCTGAGATAACGGGAATGTTGTTGGCGGCTACCGCTTGCATCACGGGCGTTTCTTTGGCAATACCGGGGCTTTTGATTACCTCATCAGCGTTGGTGATTTTCTCAAGAGTGTGTCCTCCTTCTTCCCACTCAATACCCTCGGCATTGAGTATATCTTTGTATTTTGAAGAGATAGAGCCAAAGTCGCTCACAAAGACATCAAAGCCTTTGTCGTGAGCTAGTATTGCTGCGCCTGTGCCACTTTCGCCGGCGCCTAAAACAACTATACGTTTTGTGTTCATAATAGATTGAAAAAAATAGCCTGTTTATAAGTTAGTTAATTTGCCACCATCATCGAATTTTGAGGGTGACAAAGGTAAGAACTGCCAAAATTATACCGATAATCCAGAAACGTGTCACGATTTTTGATTCGGGGATTGGCTGGAGTGGGCGCTGTATGAGTGCATCAATTCCGGCATTTCCTTGTTTCTGGAAGTGGTGGTGCAGGGGCGTCATCTTGAATACGCGTCGACCATTGGTGGCTTTGAAGTATGCAACTTGTATCATAACCGAGAGGTCTTCAACGTAGAAGATTGCGCAGAGCAACGGCAACAACAACTCTTTGTGTATGAGCAAAGCATACACTGCGATGATGCCGCCGAGGGTGAGCGATCCGGTGTCGCCCATAAACACTTGAGCGGGGTAGGCATTGTACCACAAGAATCCTACCAAAGCGCCCATAAATGCCGCCATATACACAACTAATTCCTCGCTACCGGGTATGTACATGATGTTGAGGTATGATGAGTAGATGACGTTTGAGCCGAGGTATGCCATCGCCGCGAGAGCGAGGCCTATAATCGCGGAGCATCCCGTGGCGAGGCCGTCAAGGCCGTCGGTGAGGTTAGCTCCATTACTGGTTGCTGAAACAAAAAACACAGTAACAATGAGAAATACAATCCAGCCACCAATTTCAGCTGCATTGCCACCCATCCATTTGGTGAGAATAGAGTAGTCGAGATTGTTGTTTTTTACAAATGGTATGGTTGTTACCGGAGCTTTTTGGGCGTGGTCAGCATATACCACATTTTCAATTTCGCCTGACGATGTGTTAACAACTTCAGAATTAGCAACAGTTACAATGCTTGAGTTGTAGTAAATAGTACCTGCCACAACGGCGCCAAGCACTATTTGGCCTAAGATTTTGTATTTACCTTTCAAGCCAACTTTGTTGTGCTCTTTGAGCTTGAGGTAGTCATCGAGGAAACCGAGAGCTCCAAGCCAGAGTGTGGCAAAGAGCATGAGTAGCATGTAGGGGTTAGACAAATTTGAAACGAGCAAGCAGGGCAACACTATAGATATAATGATGATAACACCTCCCATGGTTGGCGTGCCTGTCTTTTTCATTTGTCCTTCGATGCCGAGATTGCGAATCACTTCGCCCACTTGCATTTTTTGGAGTCGGTCAATGATGCCGCGTCCAATGATTGTTGCAATAAGCAGTGCTAACACGAATGCTGCGCCCGAGCGAAATGTCACGTACTCAAAGAGGCGTGCGCCGGGAAAGTTAGCTTTGTTTAGTAAGTCGAACAGATAGTAAAACACTGTAAATTGTAGCTTTAAATACGGTTATTATAGATGAGTTGCGAAATTACTTGTTGGCTCGAGCTGCTAGTGCATTTCGCACTTGCTCGCGGTCATCGAAGTGTATGCGGCGATGATTCTCAAACTCTTGATAGTCCTCGTGCCCTTTTCCTGCAACAAGAACCACATCGCCCGGATTTGCTTCGGTGATAGCAACGTGTATGGCTGCAGCGCGTTCAAGTATAATGTCAACTTGTGCTTCGGTGTCAACTGGAATGCCTGCTTTGATGTCGTCAGCTATATCCTCGGGATTTTCGTCGCGGGGGTTATCGCTGGTGATGATTACACGTTGAGAGCGTCTTGCGGCTTCTGCACCCATTTGAGGGCGTTTGCCGTGGTCGCGGTTGCCACCGGCTCCGGTGACGGTAGTGATGCTGCCATTGTTGCCAAGCACGTCGGCAATGGTGGTGAGCACGTTTGAGAGTGCGTCGGGTGTGTGTGCATAGTCAACTATGGCTGTGACACCGTCGGCAGAGCGGAATGTTTGGAAGCGACCGGCTACGGGCACGAGTTGGCTGAGTGCCACGGTTGTTTGGTAGGGGTCGTTGCCGAGAAGCACCATAGCTCCGAATACGGCGCTAAGATTGTATGCATTAAAGCGACCGGCAAATTGTGTTTCAACTTCGGTGCCGTTGAGGCGGAGTAGCATGCCGTCAATGCGGCTTTCCACTATGCGGCAGCAGAAGTCGGCGTCGGTGCGCAATGAGTATGTAGCTTTTTTAGCAGCTGTGTTTTGCAACATCACTTTGCCGTTAGAATCATCGGCATTGGTGAGCGCAAATGCTGTTGATGGAAGCTGGTCGAAGAAGCTTTTTTTAGCTTTGAGATATGCGTCAACCGTCTTGTGATAGTCGAGGTGATCGCGGGTGAGGTTTGTGAATATACCTCCGGCGAAATGCAGACCGGCTGTGCGATGTTGCACCATGCCGTGGCTGCTGACTTCCATAGCTGCAAATGTGCAACCGCAGTCAACCATTTCAGCAAGTAATCGGTTGATTTCGAGAGGCGACGGAGTGGTGTTGTGTGCCTCATAGACTTTTTTGTCTACGCGGTTTTCAACGGTAGAGAGCAGTCCCGCTTTGTGCCCTTGCAGCTGTGCGAGCTCGTAGAGCAGGGTGGCTGTTGTTGTTTTGCCGTTAGTGCCTGTCACGCCAACAAGAGTGAGCTTGCGCGAGGGGTTACCGTACCACTGTGATGCGAGGTGGCCGAGTGCAATAGCCGAATTTTTCACTCGTATCCATGCTATGCCGGCACTGTGATTTTCGGGAATTTTTTCACAGACCACGGCAACAGCGCCATTGTTGAGCGCTTGTCCAATGAATGTGTGGCCGTCGGCAACGGGGCCGCTGACTGCAACAAACAAAGAGCCGGGCACAACTTGGCGAGAGTCGGCTGTGACTGAAGAGATTTTCTTGCGGTCGTCGCCACAAATCTCTTCGTATATGATTGACGAAATTAATTCGTTGAGAAACATTTTATTGATAGTTTTAATGAGTTAGCTTTAAGTTTATGCGTGTGCCTTTGGGCGCCGGAGTTCCGGCTGCGGGGGTTTGTGTAGAGACGAAACCTACACCTTGCACGTTGACGTTATATCCGGCACGTTCGAGAGTGACAACGGCGTCGCGAGCACTGAGTCCTCGCACGTTAGGTACCCCCGGCGTTTTATTCGGGCTCTTGATGCGTTCCACCACTTTCGTGCCGAGCATGCCTTTGAGTGCATCTATGCGCGATTGCTGTGTGTTGGCATATACCATTGGGCGAGAGCCATCGTTCATTTCCTCAGTGCGGTAGTCTGATGAATTACCAAACATGCCGCGTGAGTACATTTTGAGTGCTATGTTTTTAAATACAATGCCGCTGGTGTATCCGGCACCGCGATATTGTGGCGCGGGTTTAGAGATAAGCACCATGCATGTGTATTGAGGATGGTCGTAGGGGAAGAATCCGCAGAAAGCCAAGCGATAGCGACCATCAAGATATCCGGTGGGTGCTTTGGGCACTCTTGTGGTTGTGTCGTTGGGATCTTTCTTTTCAACCTTTGGCGCCTCGCGTGCTATTTTTGATGTACCGGTTTTGCCGGCGAGCTCAACAAGATCGTTTTTCAGCATGCGCGCTGTGCCTGCCGGGCCGTAGATAACCTCGTGTAGCATTTCGCGCACCTTGCGCGCATTTTCGGCTGAGCACATGTGCTCGCGCACGTAGGTCACGGGAAGTATAGAGTCGCCCTTTTCGCTTGACAGACCTTTCACTATGCGTGGTCGCACAAATTTGCCGTCGTTGGCAACTGCATTGTAGAAAGCACACATGTAGAGTGGCGGAATTTGCGATGCATATCCGTAGGTTTGACGGCCGAGAGAAACCAAACCACCGGCTTTTATGTCGAGCACGGGGAAGTAGGGCGGCTGCTCACCGGCTATGCCTGTGTTAAATCGGTCGAGGAATCCAAGTTTGCGCAGACGCTCGCGAAAGGCATTGGGGTCGTCCTTATAGTGCGGGGCAACAAGCTTTGTCATGCCGATGTTTGAAGAGTACTCCAAAAAGCGACGCACGGGCAACATGGCCGGAGAGTGTGTGTCGCGAATCGGTGAGCCTCCACCAAACACGTAGCTGCTGCCTATTGAATACATTTCGTCGAGGTTTGTAACAAAGCCGTCTTCAAGTGCCACAACCATTGAGATTGTTTTCATTACCGAGCCGGGCTCAAAACCTTGCAAGGCGCGGTTCATTGCCTCGATATATTTTCCTGATACGCTGTCGCGCTCCAAGTTTGAGATTGCTTTGATGTCGCCGGTAGAAACCTCCATGAGTATTGCCGTGCCCCACTGTGCTTCAGTGGTTGTGAGCATATCGTTGAGCTCATTTTCAACAATATCCTGCATTGCAATGTCGATGGTGGTGGTTATGGTGTAGCCGTTCTTTGGCGGCACATCTGTCCAGTTAGTGATTTTGTGAGTGAGGGGCACTTTCTTAGCAAGTCCGGGCACACCGTAGAGCAATGAATCAAGTGCATACTCCAAACCTGACACACCGTGCACCTGGCCGTTCGGTTGCTCACCCACGCGCCCCACAGAGCGTCGTGCCATGTCGCCGTAGGGGTAGCTGCGTTTCATCACACCGTACGATGTCAATCCTGTTTTGTTGCGGTTGCGAGAGCGACGAAAGAACGGGAACGTTTTGAGTTGCTCATTTTGTGCATGCGTGATATCTTTGAGCAGCAAATAGCACATGCTGCGCATAGTGTCGGGTAGATTTATCTGTTTGCTGAGATATGTTTTCCACTCAGCGCGGTCACGTATAGGGTGATATTTGGCCAAAGAATCGCAAAGGCTGTCGAGACTTTCGCGAAATTCGTTGGCCATGAACTTGGAGCATCTGAAGTCGATGCGTGCAGTGTAGTAAGTGAGGTTTGTAGCAAGCACACTACCGTCGCAGGCTAGCACATCACCGCGTTGTGGGCGTATAGTGTCAACCTTTAGCAGCTCTTTGTTCGCTTTCTCGTTCCAGTCTTTTGCGTGAACAATGGTGGTGTTCATCGCTGATTTAAAGATTCCGGCGGCAAAGAAAACAATTGCCGACGCTACGGCAATGTAGCGCAAGCGTATGAGCAGGCGGGAGTTTTGTTTGCGTTGTTTATGCTGGGTCATTGATAGTCAGAGTTTGAGAGTTGATAGGGCGGCTGCTCTTGCACAGCTAGTCCCGGCATCACGGTGTCAACTAGCTCTTGCATTGCTGACTCGCGAATGCGACTCATGTATGTTGAACGTTCACGTATTCGCTCGGTTTTGGCAACTTCAAGCTCAGCTTCAAGCTTCTTGATGTTTTCCATGCTTGTCATGCATTGATATTTGTTTGAGATATAAATCATGACGAGCACCACGAGAATGAATATTTTCATCCAGTGGCGTGAGAAAAACTCGCTTGACACAACGTTTCCGTAAAGCACTCGTGCGGTTAGTGATTGCTTTTTCTGTTTTTGCGCTGTCTTCTGTTTTGAGCTATTAGATGTTCGGGCCATTGTGAAGTTAATTGTTTCAGTTGTTTTCTTGTTCTAGTTTTGTGGCTATGCGCAGTTTGGCGCTGCGGCTACGAGGATTGCGGAGCACTTCGTCGTCGTCGGGCACAATTGGCTTGGCATTGAGCATGCGCATCGGGGCTAGTGAGCGTCCGAAAAAGTCTTTTTGCACTGAGCCTTCAAGATTGCCGGTTTTCATAAAGTTCTTCACCAGACGATCTTCTAGAGAGTGATAAGTGATGATAGCTAGGCGTCCTCCGGGTTTTAGCACGCGGAGGGCACTTTGCAGCAATGTGCGGAGAGCTCCAATTTCATCGTTTACCTCTATGCGCAAAGCCTGAAAGAGCTGTGCAAGTTCTTTCTTCTCTTGGCGCGGGTTGATGAGCGGACGCACTGCGTTGAGCAGCTGCTCGGCTGTGCGAATAGGCTCTTTTGCGCGAGCATTGCTGATGGCATTGGCAAAGCGTCGTGCTCCTTGCATCTCGCCATAGAGTTTGAACAACTCAGTGAGTCGTTCGGGGGTATAGTCGTTTATCACCTCAGCTGCGCTGAGACGAGCATTCTGATTCATACGCATATCAAGATTTCCCTCGGGCCAGCGGAATGAAAATCCGCGGTCAGGGTCGTCGAAATGGTGAAACGACACGCCCAGGTCGGCGAGTATGCCGTCAACACCCTCAACGTCGTAATAGCGCATGAAGTTGACTAAGTATCTGAAGTTTGAATACACAATAGTGAAGCGAGGGTCTACCATTGCGCGCTCAACCGCATCTTTGTCTTGGTCGAAACCGTATAGATGCCCGTTTTGTGTTGCATCAAGGTGCTCCACTATTGCGCGTGAATGTCCACCACCGCCATAAGTGCAGTCAACGTACACCCCGTCGGGGCGTAGCTGTAATGCATCAAGACTTTGGGTCAATAGTGCCGGTATGTGATATGTATCCTGATTCATAGAGGGTTAGATGTTGACTGCCGTGGTTAAAATTCGGCATGTAAAGTTACAAAATTTATACCGTTATTTACATCTCCAAACAGCTAAATTTATCAAAAAACCCCAAGAAGTTATCAACATTTTAGCAAC
>CAZGAN010000098.1:0-7768 GCA_964523655.1 uncultured Bacteroides sp. | reverse complement strand
CTCGACGACATGTAAATCAGAATGCGTTTGACTCGCCGGCAAAAGCATTGAACACTGTGCGTACAATGATTTTCAAATCGAGGAAGAAATTCCAATGCTCTATGTACCACACGTCGTACTCCACACGTTTTTCCATTTTCCAAAGCTCATCAGTGATGCCGCGATAGCCATTCACTTGTGCCCACCCCGTGATGCCAGGGCGCACCACGTGGCGCACCATGTAGCTCTTTATAAGGTCAGAATAGTAGTCGGTGTGCTTGAGCATGTGCGGACGCGGCCCCACCACCGACATATCGCCACGCAGCACATTAAAAAATTGAGGTAACTCGTCTATGCTTGTGCGACGTAAAAAGTCGCCGAAACGAGTTTTGCGTGGGTCGTCCTTGGTTGCCTGCGCACTATCAGCGGTATTATTGACATGCATGGTGCGAAACTTGTAGCAATTAAACTCATTGCCAAGATAACCTGTGCGCTTTTGTTTGAAAAAAATCGGGCCCGGCGACGTCATTTTTATACCAATGGCGACGGGAATAAAGATGATTGGCGAGAGCAACAAGAATATGCTCGAAAACAATATATCAAACACACGCTTGATTGCGCTATTAACAGGGTTTTTGAGCGGATTATGCAACAACGTGAGCACAGGCATTGCGCCAATTCGCGTTATCGCAAAGTTGCGATTCACATACTTTGACAGCTGCGGCACATAATAAAATTGCATCACATTGTCATCAGTAACCTTCACAACGTGTCGCAACATATCATCTTCGCCCGACAGAGCAAAAAATATCTCATCAATGGCATGTGATTTCACGTACTCATCGAGCGTATCAATAGTGCCAAGATATTTTTTATCAAATCCGGGGCGTTTGAATTTATCGAAAAATCCGTACACTTTATAGCCGAATCCGGCATCAGCTTGCATCTCTTCGGCAAGGCGTAAAGCGTTTTCGTTAGTACCGATTATGACTACGCGCAAGAAGTTGCGACCGCGGCTGCGCATATACTTCAGCAAGCGCCGGTCAATCAGCCACCATAGAGGCAACATAACCGCCATCATGCTGTAGAATATGGTGTATGACCGCAACGTCATGCCCAAGTTTATAAACTCCATCATCGCGGCAAAGAACAAAGCATGAACACCCACCGAGCGAAAAGCGTTGATAACCGTGAGGTCCATCACTATAGCACGGCGGTTGTAGTCTTTAAAATGTTGCCACAAAACCACGGGTATGTAAGCCACGTTTACCAGCAACCAGACCTCGCGCTGCTTGCTCATCAGCGCCATATCCGGGCTTATGTAATACGTAAGCGTATAGAGTATATTGACCAACACATAGTCTGTGATGGTCAATATACTTGGTATATAACGGCCATATTGGCCACGTCTTTTAGTAATCATCATAACCTAATGGTCATGAAGCTACCTTTCATCGGGAGGAGGTAAGTATTTATCCGGCTAAGATAGCTTGCTGTCGATAAGATTGATTTTTTCCTCAAGGGCAGTAATATCGGCTTTAAGGCGCTCGATTTTGCGTTCGAAGTCACGCACAAGAGTGTTACCACTTTTGCTTTTAGCGCTCAAGAAACCGAGATTATTCTCATAGGTACGAAGCTCTGCGCGGCGGTTTTCAAGTAAGCGCATTTGACGCTCGCGCTCACGTAGCAATTTATTTTCGTCGTCTCCGGCTTCGTTGATAGCGTTTTCAAAGCGCTCCATGCGACCACGGCGGTCATTGAGGTCGAACTGAGTGCGAACCTCATTGATGCGTGTGCGGAATGCTTCATAAACTTTATCTTTTTCGCGGAACGGCACATGACCGATAGATTTCCAACGGTCTTGCAAATCGCTGATAAGAGCTATAGCATCAGCCTTCGGAGTCTCGGCTGTAATTTTATCAAGTTCTTTTATGAGATCGCGTTTAGCTTGCAAGTTTGCTTGCTCGGTTTGACGCACACCTGAAGTAGCTGCTTTCTTCTGCTCAAAGAAGTAGTCACAAGCTTGTTGGAAACGGCGCCACACGTTGTCGCTATGTTTCTTAGCAACAGTGCCAATTGTTTTCCACTCTTTTTGCAGAGCGACAAGAGCTTCAGTGGTTTTCTTCCAATCTGTGCTATCTTTGAGAGCTTCAGCTTTTTCAACAAGTTCATTTTTGCGAGCCAAGTTTTTAGCGAGCTCTTCTTTCACGTTTTTGAAATAGGCGGCTTTGAGCACGAAGAAAGTGTCGCAAGTAGCACGGAAGCGATTGAAGAGAGCATTGTTCATCTTACGTGATGCATAGCCAAGTTTCTTCCAGTCTTCTTGTGCTTTCTTGAGTTCGTCGGTCATTTGCTCCCATGCGGCAAAGCTCTTCAACGATGTGAAGTCGAGGGCTTCAACACGCTCGCAAATAGCGGTTTTGCCGGCTTCATTAACGGCTTCGCGAGCTTTACGCTCTTCGAAGTGAGTTTGATAGCGTTTGTTAATTTCGATAGACGCATCTTTGAAACGAGCCCAAACATCTTCGCGCAATTCTTTGGCTACGGGGCCAATCTCACGCCATTTGGCGTGGAGTTCTTGCAAGCGTTTGAAAGCTACGATAATATCTTTTTCATCATTGAGTTTAGCGGCTTCGCTGATAAGGAGCTCTTTTTGCTCAAGGTTTTTCTTGAAGTCGTAGTCGCGCAACTCTTTGTTTATCTTCAAGTTATCAGAGAAACGTTCGCGAGCGTCTTGGAAACGTTTCCAAACGCCTGTTTCTTCAGGAGCAGGGACTTCGCCGATAGCGTTAAATTGCTCTTGCAATTCGCGATACTTCGGGAATGTGCGATTTACGTTGTCAGTATCTTCAGCTAAAGCTATGATTTGGTCAATGATAGCATTTTTACGGTCAAGATTAGCCGCACGTTCAGTTTCTAAAGCTGCCAAGTGAGCGGCTTTCTTTTCTTTAATACTATTGAGTATGCGTTTAAATTGCTCGTCGTTTTCGTTTGGTTGCTCTACAAATTGCTCGGGGTCACCGCCGCCGTCAATGAAGGCAGAGCGAGCGGCATCAGATTCGGCTTTACGCAAGGCAATGTATTGCTGGCGCACGCGGCTAACCTCATCGCGAGTGATGTTAGCGGCGTCGCGAGATTCGAGTTCGCGAGCAAGAGTTAAGATTTGGTCAAGTGTTGCAGGTGCAATATTTTCTACATTCTCTGATTGCACAGCATCGTCTTCAGAAGTCACATCAGTGTCATCAGCCACAATTTCGTCGAGTTCGGCGAATTGCGGTTGAGCATCTTGGGTAGGTTGTTTGTCAGCACCTGTTTCGGGAGCGTTCAAATCGGGTTCACGCATATCCATGATTTATTAGTTTAATAGTTTTAAAGAGTTACCAAAATTGGTACGGATCTGTTTTACAAGCGCCAAATTTAATAAAAAAATTAAGATAATGCAAATTACTACAAGAAATTTCGAGCTCAAATGTTAAATTTTCATATAAAATGGCACTAGAAACCATAAAAAATTGACCGACAGCCAACAAGAGCCATCGGTCAATAGATTTTTGTATCACAAGCTTTTTTAGCTGTGATTATTTTTCAAACTTCTTTACAATTACTGTAGCATTGTGGCCGCCGAAACCGAATGAGTTGCTAAGAGCAGCGCGAACGGGGCGTTCTTGTGCTTTGTTAAATGTGAAGTTGAGAGTGTAGTCAATGTTTTCGTCAACATCTTCAGGGTCGTGGTTGATTGTGGGGGGCACAATGTTTTCTTGTACGGCCTTGATGCAGAACATTGCTTCCATTGCGCCGGTAGCGCCGAGCAAGTGACCTGTCATTGATTTGGTTGATGAGATGTTGAGTTTGTGTGCTTGCTCGCCGAATACTTCAACAATAGCTTTGACTTCAGAGATGTCACCAACGGGAGTTGATGTGCCGTGTACGTTGATGTAGTCAATGTCTTCGGGTTTCATGCCTGCGTCTTCAAGAGCATTCTTCATTGAAAGGATAGCTCCCAAGCCATCGGGGTGTGTTGCGGTGAGGTGATATGCGTCGGCTGACATGCCGCCACCTGCAACTTCGCAATAGATTTTTGCGCCACGTGCAAGTGCGTGCTCAAGTTCTTCAAGTACGAGGACTGCAGAACCTTCACCCATAACGAAACCATCGCGGCTCTTAGAGAAGGGACGAGAAGCAGTTTCGGGGCTGTCGTTGCGAGTAGAGAGAGCGTGCATAGAGTTGAAACCACCTACACCAGCAGGGAAGATAGCAGCTTCTGCGCCACCGGTTACGATAGCATCAGCTTTGCCCAAGCGAATGAGGTTGAATGCATCAATGAGAGCGTTGTTTGAAGATGCGCAAGCGCTTACAACACCGTAGTTGGGGCCATGGTAGCCGAACTCCATTGAAATGTGACCTGAAGCGATATCAGCGATCATTTTGGGGATGAAGAACGGGTTATATTTTGGGCCGTCAGCTTCATGAAGAGCATAGTATCCGGCTTCTTCTTCAAAAGTATGCAAGCCACCGATACCGGCTGCTACGATTACGCCAACACGATTTTTGTCAACTTTTTCGTTGTCAACAATGTCGGCATCAGCTACAGCTTGACGAGCAGCAACAAGTGCATATTGAGCGTACAAGTCGAGTTGACGCATTTTTTTGCGATCAAAGTGATCAGCAGCGTTGAAGTTTTTTACTTCGCAAGCAAATTGAGTTTTGAATTGCGAAGCATCAAAATGGGTGATTGGACCGGCTCCGCTCACGCCTTGTTTAGCGTTTTGCCAAGTGGTTTCAACGTCGTTGCCAAGGGGCGTGATAGCTCCAAGACCGGTAACAACTACTCTTTTTAATTCCATTTAAAAAGTGATTGGTCAGTGTTTTAAGTGAAAAAGTCGCTCTATATAATAATATTGAACGACTTAATTATAGAGAGAGGGAGAGTTTATGAGAGGAGAGATTTCTTATCGGTAAACGATATTTATTTAGCTTGTTCGATGTAGCTAACAGCGTCGCCTACAGTTTGGATTTTTTCAGCGTCTTCATCGGGAATTTTGATACCGAATTCTTTTTCGAATTCCATGATGAGGTCAACAGTGTCCAATGAATCAGCACCGAGGTCGGTTGTAAATGCAGCAGTTTCAGTTACTTGACCTTCGTCTACGCCGAGTTTGTCAACGATGATAGCTTTAACGCGATCTGAAATTTCTGACATAATAGTTTGTTTTTAAATTAGTAAATTCAATTTTTGCGGTTGCAAAGTAAACAATTTTTATTCAAATAATGAAATTTTTACGCAATTAATAATGTAAAAATATGTTATTAGAGCACAAAAACTGCTTGATAATCAGTTTTCATTACAATATTGTTACAAAATCAGCCTTACGCCTGAGTTTTTAGACTCAGGCGCAACGGCTTATTTTTGTTACATTATTGAGATGCGTTTTCAGTATCAATGTCATTATTTTGAGGATTTGCATCATCTGCTTTCGGGGCAGGCAATGCTTTAGTGTAGTCAGTGACTTCGAGAGAGCTCATCTCGGTTGGAGAGGCTGCTGCGGCTTCGGTTTCCGCCTCCGTCTTAGCAGCTTTTGGGGCTTTTTTCTTGCGTTGTTTGCGCGGCTTTTGAGCCTGCGCCTGTGGTTGTATGTTATCTTCTGACGTTTCAGGCGATTGTTTATCTTCAATTGCTTGATTATCAGCAGTGGTGTCGGATGTTGCGGTGTCGTTTTTAGCTACCGGTTCAACATCGGCTTGTTGAGTTTTTGACGCTTTAGCCTTCTTGTTAGCTTTAGGTTGCTTTGGTTTGGCCTCCGGTTGAGGTTTTTGAGTTTCTTTTGCACTGTCATCATCAGAACGAGCAGCTACTTTGCTATTTGTTTTTTCGGCTGACGATGAGTTTGTATCTTTTTCTTGTTTTAAGTCGAGTATGTTGCCTTCGCTATCTACTACGCGATATTGCAAATAAGCCAGCGATTGATCGGCATAAATTTTAAATTTACTGCCAAGCTGTCTGCGCCAGCGCGATGCGAGCGATAAGAGCCATCCTTTTTTGAGGTAGGCTTCTACGTATGGATGCACATACACGTTGAAACCGGATTTACCAAGTTCGTTGACCACGTATTCAATTTTTTCGAAAAGTGTGTCGGTGAAGAGCAATGATGGCTGCACTTCGCCTTTGCCAAAGCATGACGGACATGTCTCGGTTGTGGTGATATCGAGCGCGGGACGTACTCGCTGACGGGTGATCTGCATAAGCCCGAACTTGCTCAACGGCAAGATGTTGTGGCGGGCGCGGTCGTTTGCCATCACTTCGCGCATGTGTTCAAAGAGCTGTTGTCGGTGCTCATTTTTGTTCATGTCGATGAAGTCGATGACTATAATGCCACCCATGTCGCGTAAACGCAATTGACGAGCTATTTCGTCGGCTGCGCGCAGGTTCACTTCCAAAGCATTTGTCTCTTGGTCTTGCGTTGCTTTTGTGCGATTACCCGAGTTTACGTCAATAACATGCAGAGCCTCTGTATGTTCTATAATTATATAGGCTCCTGATTTGAATGATACGGTTTTGCCAAACGATGATTTTATTTGTCGGGTAACGGCAAATGTATCAAAGATGGGTTCAGGCTTGCTGTAAAGCTTGACAATATCTTTTCGCTCGGGGGCGATTAGGCTGACGTAATTTGAGATTTGCTTATATATCTCGGGGTCATTGACGTGTATAGACTCAAACGACGGGCTAAACACGTCGCGCAACATACCAACGATGCGGCTTTCTTCTTCGAAAATGAGTGATGGGACTTCGCTTTTTTGTGCCTTTGCACACGCGTCTTCCCAATATTTAACAAGAGTTTTGAGCTCATGATTGAGCTCGGCTACACGTTTTCCTTCGGCTGAGGTGCGCACTATCACTCCAAAATTTTTTGGTTTGATTGAGTCAATAAGCTGACGCAATCTCACTTTTTCTTCGGTAGTTTTTATCTTTTGCGATATAGAAATTTTATCGCTAAACGGTATAAGCACCAAGTATCGGCCGGTGAAGGTTATCTCAGTTGAAAGGCGTGGACCTTTTGACGAGATAGGTTCTTTCACTATCTGCACCATGATTTCTTTGCCGGGCTGTAGCAAATCAGCAATAGCACCATGCTTGTCGATATCAGGCAATAGCTTCATTTTTGAGAGTTGAGGCACATGTTTTCGCTCGCCATCGAGCAATTGTGTCATAAAACTTTCATACGACGTGAAGTGAGAGCCAAGGTCTAGATAGTGTAGAAAAGCGTCTTTTTCATATCCCACGTTAACAAATGCGGCATTCAATCCAGGCATCAGTTTTTTCACTTTAGCCAAATAGATGTCGCCCACGGCATAGGCTATATTGCGCGCTTCTTTTTGTAGTGACATTAGACGCGAATCCTCAAGCAGAGCAATAGAGACTTCGCCTGGCTGAACGTCAACAATCAGTTCGCTTTTCATATATGCTTTTTGGGGGTTGTCTGTGGTTTTATTTCTATAATGCTGCTCCTCTTTGAGCGCATTTTGTTGGTAGAGGACTTGAGGGAACGGTTCGCTGTAAAAAATACAAAGAACAAACTCCAGTACGAAATTTTCCCTTTTATGGGCCCCGAAGCTGAAAGTTTGTCCTTGTATGGTAACACGCCAAAGTGCGTATTGTTCTATCGCCAATGAGCTTTTCTTGACAGCTTGTGCTGCCGCTCCGCTGGGCTAAGAAGGGTTTCGGCTAGATTCCTAGCTTATTTCTTCTTATGACGATTCTTTCTCAGGCGTTTTTTGCGTTTGTGAGTAG
>CAZGAN010000097.1:0-7796 GCA_964523655.1 uncultured Bacteroides sp. | reverse complement strand
CGCTGTCGATGCAGCTTTTGCAAAGCTCGAAGCTGTCACCGTGGTCGAGGTGAAGGGTGATTTGGGGGTGTTCCCAACCAAGTTCTTTAGCGTAAGCAACAGCACCTTGAGCCATGTAGCGAAGGAGTGTAGCGTTAGCATAGTTACGAGCACCTTTAGAAACTTGGAGGATTACGGGAGATTTTTCTTCAGCAGCAGCTTTGATGATAGCTTGCAACTGCTCCATGTTGTTGAAGTTGAATGCGGGGATTGCGTATCCGCCTTTGATAGCCTTAGCAAACATCTCACGAGTGTTCACGAGGCCTAATTCTTTATAACTTACCATTGGAATAAATATTTATGGGTTTTTGATGAGAGTCAAAAAGAGTCTAAACCTTTATATCTGAGTGCAAAGATACAAATTAATTTTTAAATTTGCTGCATCACATTAATTATATCATTTTTTGTTGCGGAGAACGGCCCTGATGCACCAAGTTTTATGGTGCACATTGCAGCCGCGAATTTGCCTGCTTCAACGTAGTCAGCGCCGAGAGTGCGCTTATACAGATATCCTGCCATGTAAGTGTCGCCGCAACCTGTTGCATCAACAATTTCAGCAGCCTCATAAGCCGGTATTTCATAGAAAACGCCTCCGGCATAAATCAGTGAGCCCATGCTGCCGAGAGTGATTAGCACCTCATTCACACCGTATTCAGCCAAACGTTTTGCTGCCACACGGGGTTCGGTGCATCCGGTCAGCGCTTCCATTTCGTGCTCGTTCACTTTGAGAATGTCAACATACTTCAGCGCATCTTCCTTGCCTACCCAGTCAACGGCATACACTTTTTCTCCGCGCACTTCGCGCAAATATCCTTGTGCGTCTACCGACAATCGGCCTTTTCCTGCCAAGTATTTTATTACATCGAGAGAAAAGTCATCGGCAAGCAGAGTGCCGAGGTGAAATATATCGGCTTCAACATCGCGCAATGCATCAACAGTGAACGGATCAGCTTTAGCTAATACGCGCTGAGTGCGATTGTTACTGTTCTCACCGTAAGAGTTTTCAAAATATACAGAATGTTTGCTAGGCATCACTTGCACCTCGATGCCGCGCTTGCGAATCTCGTCAACGGCACCCATTTCAGTTTGAGCCAATGCGGTGACCAGAGAGCAAACACTTGGGTCAAGGCTTGCCAGCGCGTGAGCAAAATAGTATGATGTGCCTCCGGGCATGTGCACTTGGAGACGCGGGGTAATAATTTTATCGAGCGTGATGTGCCCTACACAGCATAATTTAGATTTCATATTGTAGCGTTTGTGATTGTGCAAAGTTACGGAGTTTTTGCTAATTACTCAAACTTTTTGCCTCACTTGCTTGTTCATATTGATGAAGACAAGTTTTAAGTAAGCAGCAATCCGACAAAGCGGCAAGCGGGTTGCACCTCTTTTTTCAACACACACTTATGAGGCTTAGAAATTTCACTCTTTAAACAGAAACACTTTGATGTTTTTCATCAAAGGAAGAAAATTATTAACATCTTAACAGATGTGAGAGCGGTTACGGTGTAGCCGCTCTTTTTTTTCAGTCATCTTGCAAAGATTTATTTGTGTATAATGTTAAATAATTGTACCTTTGATGTAATTTATTACAATTTGTTTAATCTAAATCATTTATCTATATGAATTTAGCTGTATTTATGCCCTTGTTTTTGAGCAATATGCGCGGATGGCAATTTATTATTGTAGTCATGTTAGTGCTCCTGCTCTTTGGAGGCAAAAAGATTCCCGAACTCATGCGAGGTTTGGGCCGTGGTGTGCATGAATTCAAACAAGGCATGGAAGAAGCGAAACGCGAGATGAACAAACCACTCGACACTGACACTGACGCTGCTGCCGACCACAAGCCCGAGCAGCCGAAAGCAAAAGATATTGACTGAAAACTCTCAAAATATGACCTTTTGGGATCACCTCGACGAGCTGCGCGGGGTGCTCTTTCGCATTGGTGGGGTGGTGATTGCTCTCGCCATTGCCTTTTTCTTTGTGATGCGCTGGTTCTTTGACCACGTTATCATGTGGCCATGTCGTGCCGATTTTCCTCTCTACACTATGCTCAGCTTCATCAATGGCGACGGTGATTTTTTGCCAAACCTCTCGAATGCTGATTTCAGCGTCAAGGTCATAAACATCACCCTTGGCTCGCAGCTCATGACACACTTGAGTGCCTCGCTCTGGATGGCGCTGGCATTTAGCTTCCCTCTGATAATTTATCTGCTATGGGGCTTTATCAGTCCGGGGCTCTATGAGAACGAGCGTCGTGGAGCACGAAAAGCATTTCTCTTTGGCAATGTGATGTTTTATTTGGGTGTGCTTGTTGGATACTTCATCGTCTTCCCTTTGGCACTGCGATTTCTCAGCGAATATCAGCTTAGTGCCTCAATCGAAAATACGCTCACTCTTGACTCATACATGGATAATTTCTACAGCATTATTGTTGCCCTTGGCGTAGTCTTTGAGCTGCCTCTATTAGCGTGGATGCTCGGGAAGATGGGCTTGCTCAAACGTTCATTCTTCAAAAAATATCGACGCCATGCCATTGTGGGTTTGGCAGCTCTATCAGCATTTATAACCCCAACCAGCGACGTATTCACCCTTGCCGTAGTGTTTTGCCCTCTCTATTGCTTGTGGGAATTTAGCTCGCGCTTGGTGCCAAAAGCGGAGCCCGAATAATGAGTGCGTCATTGTTTTTGGCATTTATATTTTTTATGTGTAACTTCGCACTTTAAATAATATACATTCTAATTTAACTAGATGAAAAAGCTTTTGTTGTGCGTCGGAGCTCTCAGTGCTGCCGCCGTGATATATAACTTCGCAAACGCGCGAACGACCAAAACCGATATTGCCCGCAATATCTCTATCTTCACCGAGATCTACAAGGAACTGCAAACAAACTATGTTGACACTCTCGATGCAACCAAAACCATGCGCACCGCTATTGATGCGCTTCTGGCTCAAACCGACCCTTACACCGAATACTACTCTGCCGACGAGCAAGACAAAATAACTTCGGTGCAGTCAGGCGAGTATGCCGGCATCGGCTCATACATCATGAAGCGCGACACATCGGTTGTGCTCTCTGAGCCACAATGGGGCTCTCCTGCTCGTAAAGCCGGTGTGCACCATGGCGATATACTCCTCGCTATTGATGGCGACCAACTCGATCACACTTTCACCACCGATGAGGCTAGCACACGTTTGAAAGGTCAGCCCGGCACCGACGTCACTATCACCGTGCGTCGTCCGTGGACAGTGAGCGGCGACTCAATACTTACATTCAAAATCACTCGTGGCACAATCACCATCGACCCAATACCCTATTACGGTTACCTTGGCGATGGCGTTGGCTACATCGGCATATCTACATTCAACGAAAAAACTGCGGGCGAATTTCGCAATGCGCTCAACGACTTGCGCCGCAATCCGGACTTTAAAAGCCTTATCATTGACCTTCGCGAGAACGGAGGCGGATTGCTAGAAAGCGCTGTGCAAGTAGCATCAAACTTCGTGCCCAAAGGCACAACAATTGTAAGCACTCGCGGACGCGATCTCAAAGCCGAGAAAACATACAAAACAACCCAAAATCCCGTTGACCTCAAGTTGCCCATAGCAGTGCTCATTGACGATGGCACCGCTTCAGCGTCAGAAATACTTAGCGGTTCGCTTCAAGACTTAGACCGCGCTGTGATAATCGGCCAACGCTCTTATGGCAAAGGCCTCGTGCAAAACGTGCGTCCTGTGCCCTACGATGGCTATATGAAAGTCACCACCGGTCGCTACTACATACCCAGTGGACGCCTCATTCAAGCAATTGACTATAGTCACAGAAACGAAGACGGTAGTGTGGCAAGAATACCCGACTCACTCACCAACGAGTACACCACACGTGTGGGCCGCATTGTGCGCGACGGTGGCGGCATCACTCCTGATGTTACCGTTGAGCTCCCCGAGGGCAATCGGTTGCTCTACAACATTGTCAGCGACTTCTGGTCATACGACTTCGCAAACAAAGTTGCCAACCGCACTACTACCACTCCAGATGTTGACACTTGGTGTGTGACAGACACACTTTTCAACGAATTTAAATCGTTTATCGACCCCAACCGTTTCAAATATGATCGCGCCACTGAGAGCGGAATCAAGTACATACGCGAAGCCGCTGAAAAAGAAGGATACATGAACGATGATGTCAAGGCGCAGATTAATGCTCTTGACAGCCTTTTGCATCACGACCTCAACCGCGACCTCGACTACAACAAAGATAAAATTGTAGAACTACTCGATAACGAAATATCTCAACGCTGGTTTAGCAACTCCGACCTTGTGCGCCGTCAGGTTACAACCAACGACAAGTACATTGAAGAAGCTAAACTAGTGCTCACCGACAACCGTCGATATGGCGTGCTGCTTTCGGCTCCCGCCAAATAATTTTCTCTGATCGCCCGCTCAGCGCCGATTAATGTTTTTATGGATAAAGAGATTATTAAATTGTTTTTGACCGACGAGCGCAGCAAAAACCTAGACGCTATGCTGAGAGCTCAGCGCAGCGTTGCTGCCGGTCTCGCAGGCTCGGCTGCCGCAATGCTTTTGGCAGCTATGCGCACGCGAAAAGTCCCGGCTCTAATCATCGCCGACGATGCCGACGATGCCGGGTATCTTTACCACGATTTGTCGCGTCTATGTGGCGAAGACTACGTGGCTATTCTCCCATCCGGTTACCGCCGAGCCATCAAATATGGCCAAATCGACGAGCCCAACCGCATACTCCGCACCGAAACGCTCGCACGCCTCGGCGCCGAGAAGTGCAATCTGAAATACGTCATAACATCGCCCGAAGCTATAGCCGAGTGTGTTGCTTCGCGCGACAACCTTGCTGAGCACACGCTCCACATCGCCGTCAACACAAAAGTTGACCTTGTTGAAACGCAAAAGTGGTTGCGTTCAAATGGCTTTGCTGAGGTTGACTACGTATATGAGCCCGGTCAATTTGCCGTGCGCGGATCAATTCTCGATATCTTTGGCTACTCATTCGAGATGCCATTTCGCATAGACTTTTTCGGTGACGACGTTGACTCTATTCGCACATTCAACGTAGAGACACAGCTCTCTGAAGAGCACCTCGACACGGTGAGCATTGCTGCTGACGCCGTGCGCAAAACCAAAGGCGAGTCTCTGCTGCGATTCATCGACCCATCGACGCTCATTGTTGTGCGTTCAAATGCTAACCCTGTTGAGCGTGTGCGCGCCATCGCAGCCGAAGGCTTTTCGCAGTCAGCAATGATTGCCGATGAAGGAAATGCACACGCTATTGATGAGATTGTGGATGCCGATGAGTTCGCCGCTGACTACGCTAAATTTCGTTCGCTCACTATCAGCGCGGCACCGCTTGCCGAGGGCACTAAATATGGCACAGACTTCAAGTGCTCGCCCCAGGGCATCTATCATAAAAATTTTGAGCTTATCAGTAGCTCATTTACCAAATTTCTCGCTGACGGATACAAACTCTACATACTCAGCGACTCCGAGAAACAAATAGACCGCCTTCGCGCTATCTTTGCCGACCGCGGTGACAAAATAGACTTCGAGCCGGTGATTGGGACGCTTCATGCCGGATTTGTTGACCACGGCACAAAAACTTGCGTGTTCACCGACCACCAAATTTTTGACCGTTTCCACAAGTACACGCTCAAAAGTGACCGTGCACGCTCGGGCAAATTGGCAATGTCGCTCAAAGAGCTCAGCCAAATCGAAGTTGGCGACTACATTGTACACATAGATCACGGTGTGGGCAAATTTGCCGGCCTATTGCGCACCAAAGTTGGCAACAACATGCAAGAAATGATAAAACTGGTATATCAAAATGACGATATAGTTTTCGTTTCTATTCATGCCTTGCACAAGCTTGCAAAATATCGCGGCAAAGAAGGTGTGCCGCCAAAAATCAACAAACTTGGCACCGGTGCATGGAATAAGCTCAAAGAGCGCACCAAGTCGAAACTCAAGGATATAGCCCGCGACCTCATAAAGCTCTATGCAGCCCGCAAAGAGGAAAAAGGCTTTGCTTTTTCTCCCGACTCATATTTGCAGCATGAGCTTGAGGCATCGTTTATTTACGAGGATACCCCCGATCAACTTACTGCCACTCAAGCAGTGAAAGCCGACATGGAGTCAGATCGTCCGATGGACCGCCTTGTGTGTGGCGATGTAGGTTTTGGTAAAACAGAAGTTGCCATTCGTGCTGCATTTAAAGCAGCAACCGATGGCAAACAAGTTGCTGTGCTTGTGCCAACAACCGTGCTCGCTTATCAGCACTACAACACATTCAGCGAGCGTCTGAAAGATTTCCCGGTGCGTGTTGACTATCTGTCGCGAGCTCGTTCACCGAAACAAGTGAAAGAAATACTTGCTGACCTTGCTGACGGCAAAATAGACATCATCATTGGCACTCATAAACTAATAGGTAAAACTGTTAAGTTTAAAGACTTAGGGCTTCTCGTTATTGATGAGGAGCAAAAGTTTGGCGTTGCCGTCAAAGAGAAACTCAAGCAGATGAAGGTCAATGTTGACACGCTCACCATGAGCGCAACACCGATACCGCGCACCTTGCAATTCTCACTCATGGGCGCCCGCGACTTGTCAGCCATCAACACTCCACCGGCAAACCGCTATCCCATAGTCACAACAGTCACATCTCTCACTGACGATGTGCTCGCCGAGGCAATAAACTTTGAGCTGTCGCGCAACGGTCAAGTCTTTTTCATCAATAACCGCATTGAGGGGTTATATCAGCTCGAAAGCATGGTTAAACGCTTGGTGCCCGATGCTCGCGTAATAGTGGCACACGGACAGATGCCTCCTGAAAAGCTTGAAAAAGCAATAGTAGACTTTGCAAACCACGACTACGATATACTTCTAGCCACAACCATAGTTGAGAGTGGTATTGATATGCCTAATGTCAACACAATCATTGTGAACAATGCCCAAAACTTTGGTCTCAGCGAGCTTCACCAGCTACGTGGACGTGTGGGCCGCTCAAGCCGCAAAGCGTTTTGCTATCTCACAGTTCCTGCCGGCACGCCACTCACTCCGGTAGCACGTCGCCGACTACAAGCTATTGAGAGCTTCAGCGACCTTGGCGCCGGCATACATATTGCCATGCAAGACCTCGACATACGTGGTGCCGGTAACTTGCTTGGCGCTGAGCAAAGTGGGTTCATCGCTGACTTGGGATACGAAACATATCAGAAAATACTTAAAGAAGCTGTGGTAGAACTTCGTACCGAGGAATTTGCCGGAGTCGACACAGCATCAGACGACATCAATAATGCCGATTCAGACTTCGTTGCCGACACAACTGTTGAGAGCGACCTCGAGCTACTCCTTCCCGCGTGGTATGTGCCACAAGAAGGTGAGCGCATAAACCTTTACCGCGAGCTCGACTCTATAGAACGCGATGCTGATATTGACGCCTTTGCTGCACGACTTGAAGACCGTTTCGGCAAAATACCTCCGGTCACCGCTGAGCTGCTCAAGGTGCCGCGCTTGCGTCGTCTTGCACGTCGATTAGGCATAGAAAAGGTGGTGCTCAAAGGCGGGCTAATGTACCTATATTTTGTTGGGGCTGAAAATAAGGCTTACTATCAGTCGCCCATGTTTGGACGCCTGCTCAGCTATTTGCAGCTCAATCCGCGACGGGTCAAAATACGCGAAAATGGTGAAAAACGTTCGTTCAGCATCTACCGTGTTCCAACTGTAGCCGACGC
>CAZGAN010000096.1:0-7948 GCA_964523655.1 uncultured Bacteroides sp. | reverse complement strand
CTATGTTAGTTTTTTGTCTTAAGATAATCATTAATCACGGCAGCAGTGTCTCGGCCTGATGCTATGCAGCGCACCACAAGTGACGCTCCGGTTGATGCATCGCCGGCTGCAAATATGCCGTCAACAGATGTCTTGTGGTTTTCTACCTTTATGTTGTTGCGAGCATCTTTCTCAAGTCCGAATTGCTCTATGAGCGCTTGCTCCGGATTCACAAATCCCATGGCAAGAAGCACTAACTCGGCTTTGATTGTGCTCACATTACCGGTGTGAATAAGATTCTTACGACCGGTTTGTGGGTCTGTTTCCCAGTTCACTTCTTCTACTTCAACGCCCACAAGCTTTCCGTTTTCGCCAATGAAACGTCGAGTGTCAAGTAGCCATTTGCGCTCGCAACCTTCCTCGTGTGAGCTGGTCGTCTTGAGCACTACGGGCCAATAGGGCCATGGTGTGTCAGGGTTTTCTCCTACCGGCGGCTTGGGCATGATTTCAATTTGTGTGACTGAACGCGCACCTTGTCGGTTTGCTGTGCCCACACAGTCGCTACCGGTGTCACCACCGCCTATCACCAACACATTTTTACCTTTGGCTGAAATGCGTTGCGACTTGTCAAATTCGCCACCTGCTACCACTCGGTTTTGTTGTTGCAATAGCTCAAGTGCAAAATGCACACCGTTGAGCTCTCGGCCTTCTGCTTTCAAATCGCGTGGCACACCGGCTCCGATGGCAATGCAGATTGCATCAAACTCGCTGCGCAATTGCTCTACGCTGATGTCCTTGCCTACTTCGGTGTTGCATACAAACTTCACTCCTTCGGCTTCCATCAACGAAATGCGGCGATCAATGACGAGTTTATTGAGTTTGAAATCGGGTATACCAAATCTAAGTAACCCGCCGGGAGCTTCGTTTTTCTCAAATACGGTTACATTATGCCCTTTCTTGTTCAGACGATTAGCACATGCTAATCCTGCCGGGCCTGAACCGATAACAGCAACTTTATATTGCGTGCGCTTCTCGGGCGGACAGGGGGTAACAATACCCTCGTCAAATGCTCGCTCGGCTATAGCACACTCGTTTTCGCGTATGGTCACCGGCTCATGCGTGCGATTGAGCACACAACTCTTCTCGCACAATGCCGGACAAATGCGACCGGTAAATTCCGGAAAATCATTTGTGGTGGTGAGCAACTGATATGCTCGCTCTATGTCGTTTCGCCACAGTCTGTCTTGCCACTCCGGTTGCTTGTTGCCTAGTGGACAGCTCCAGTGGCAGAATGGCACACCGCAGTCCATGCAGCGCGATGCTTGTAGTCGGCGGTCTTCGGCATTGAGTATCTGCTCTACTTCTCCGTAATCTCTGATTCGGTCACCTATGGCACGGTAACCTGCCTCTTTTCTATTTATTGTGAGGAATGCTTTTGGGTTTCCCATCGTTCAAAATCTTTTAATCGTTTTCTAACTGCATAATCTTTGAATTCAATTTCTCCATCTTTTCTTCATGGAGCACTTTCTTGTATTCATAAGGTATTACCTTTATGAACTGAGTGACATACTCTTGCCAATTCTCAAGCATCTGTGCCGCTAGTGGGCTACGGGTGTACTTGTAATGGTTACTTATGAGCATGTAAAGTTCACGATTATCAGACATGTCTTCGATGAGCGAGAGCTCAACCATTTCCATGTTGCAGAAGTAATCGAAATCGCCTTTCGGATTCCAAACGTATGCTATACCGCCGCTCATACCGGCTGCAAAGTTGCGTCCTGTTGAGCCGAGCACTACCGTGCGTCCTCCGGTCATATATTCGCAGCAGTGGTCGCCAACACCTTCTACCACGGCTATAGCACCTGAGTTTCTCACACAGAAACGTTCTCCAACGCGGCCGTTTATGTAGAGCTCTCCTGATGTCGCTCCGTATAGTATGGTGTTACCGGCTATAATGTTGTCTTGCGGCGCAAATGTGGTTCCTACGGGTGGCACGATAACTATCTTACCGCCTGATAGACCTTTGCCTACATAGTCATTTGCATCTCCTTCAAGTCGTGCCGATATGCCATGTGCAAGAAATGCACCGAAGCTTTGTCCGGCTGAACCCTTGAATGTGCAGTTAATTGAGTTATCCGGAAGCCCGGCATTACCAAATTTTGATGCTACAACACCTGACAACATTGCACCAACCGAACGATTAATGTTTGTAATCGGGAATTCCAATTCTACCGGCATTTGTGTCTCAAGCGCTGCATAACTGCGGGCTATGAGTTGTCGGTCGAGCACTTTATCGAGGTCTATGCCCGGCGCTGCAACATATTTTATTGCGTTCGTTTTGCTTTCTTTCGGGAAGTATATGATTCGTGAGAAATCAAGATGCTCTGTCTTCGACGCTTTCACATCTGTTTTCACTGTCAACAAATCACTGCGACCAATAATTTCGTCGAGTGAGTGTACGCCAATTTCTGCAAGTGTCTCACGTATTTCTTGTGCCAAGAACTTGAAGAAGTTTACAACGTATGCTGAGCGGCCCATGAATCGTTTACGCAACTCAGCGTTTTGTGTCGCTACACCAACAGGACAGGTGTTCATGTGACATTTACGCATCATCACGCAACCCAATACTATTAACGCTGATGTTGCAAAGCCGTATTCTTCTGCACCTAGCATTGCCATAATAACAACGTCGCGCGCAGTTTTGAGCTGACCGTCAACTTGCAATTTCACGTTGCCACGCAAGTTGTTGAGCACAAGGGTTTGTTGTGTCTCTGCAAGTCCTATTTCTGAAGGTAGTCCTGCATAGCGTATTGAACTTGCCGGTGATGCTCCTGTTCCGCCTTCGCTACCACTGATGGTGATAAGGTCGCTCTTCGCTTTTGCTACTCCGGCTGCAATTGTGCCGATGCCGCTTTCTGAAACGAGCTTCACGCTAACGTTAGCCCTGGGGTTCACATTCTTCAAATCGAAGATCAATTGTGCAAGGTCTTCAATTGAGTAGATGTCGTGGTGTGGGGGAGGTGATATGAGCGATATACCCGGTATTGAGTGACGTGTCTTTGCAATAACTTTGTCTACTTTGAAGCCCGGCAATTGTCCGCCTTCACCCGGTTTTGCTCCTTGAGCAATCTTAATTTGTATCTCGTCGGCATTCACCAAATATTCAGCTGTCACACCAAAACGCCCTGACGCCACTTGCTTGATTGCACTGCGTGCTGATGTGCCGTCTGCTCGCGGTTTGAAACGCTCGGCATCTTCTCCGCCTTCACCGGTGTTGCTTCGTGCTCCGATTTGGTTCATGGCAATACCTAGTGCCTCATGCGCTTCTTTACTTATAGAGCCAAATGACATCGCTCCGGTCACGAAACGTTTCATGATGTTTTCTATCGGCTCTACATCGTCAACGGGTATCGCTTCACCGCGTTTGTAGTCGAGGAAGTCGCGTATAAATATTGGCTTTGGCTTATTGTCTACAAGGCTCGTGAATTCCTTAAATTTCTTGTAGCTGCCCAAACGTGTTGCAAGCTGCAGCGTAGCGATCGTTTCCGGATTCCAAGCATGCTTTTCGCCGTCTTTACGGAATGAATATAAACCAAGATGGCTTAGTGGTGCTTTCACATCAAAGTCTTCGTCAAACCCTAACTTGTGCGATGCAAGTATATCGCGACAAAGGTCTTCGAGTGTAAGTCCTCCTATTTTACTAACTGTAGTACCGAAGTATTTACTACTTAACTCTTCACTAAGTCCTACTGCTTCAAATAATTGAGCTCCTTTATAGCTTGTGAGAGTTGATATACCCATCTTCGACATCACTTTCAGCAAGCCTTTGTCAATTGCCTTGATGTAGTTCTTAACTGCTGTGCCAAAGTCGAGTTGTATCTCTTTTTCATTTACCAATTGGTTGATGACGGCAAATGCAAGATAGGGGTTGATAGCACTTGCTCCATAGCCTGAAAGTAGTGCAAAGTGCATCACTTCACGCGCATCGGCTGTCTCAACAATTAGCGCTATTTGCACACGCTTTTGGCAATCAATGAGGTGATGGTGCACTGCCGATGTTGCCAATAACGACGGTATCGGTGCATTGTCTTTGTCAACTCCGCGGTCGCTAAGCACAATGTAGTTGCATCCTTCATCAACTGCTTTTTCTGCTTCTTTACATAGATTGCTTATGCCATCTTCAAGACCCTTTGCTCCGTCTTTCACGGCAAATGTCATGGGTAATTTACGCGTGTTAAATCCTTTATAGCGCAAGTTGCAAAGCAAATCAAGCTCTCTGTTTGTGAGAATCGGTCGTTTCAACTCCACCATTTTGCAAAGATCGGGCGACGGCTCCATGAGGTTGAGGTTTATCGCGCCAATGTAGCTGTCGAGACTCATCACCAACTCCTCGCGAAGCGGGTCAATTGGCGGGTTGGTAACTTGTGCAAAATGCTGACGGAAGTAGCTGAACATTAATTGCGACCTATCGCTCATCACAGCTAACGGCGTGTCATTACCCATAGAGTTTACGGGCTCTTTCGACTCTGACACCATTGGCGTAATGATGCGCTCTACTTCTTCTCTGTTGTATGAGAATGTTTGCAGCAGACGCGCAAAATTGTCAACTGTGTTCTCAACTTTGCGGCCTGAGTTAATCTTGTCAAGTTTTATGCGGTTTCTAGATAGCCAATCACGGTACGGAAATTCTGATGCCAACAGCTCTTTTAGCTCTGCATCGTGCATCACTTTTCCTTGCTCCATGTCCACCATGAGCATCTTACCGGGACGCAATCTCCCTTTTTCTTTCACCTCTGATGCATCAAACGGCAATACTCCCATTTCTGATGCTATTATCATGGTGTCGTTGTTGGTGATGAGATAGCGTGCCGGACGCAATCCGTTGCGGTCTAGCATTCCTCCGGCATATTTCCCATCGCTGAATAGCAATGTTGCCGGGCCATCCCATGGCTCCATAAGTATTGAGTGATATTCGTAGAAGGCCTTAAGATCTGACGATATCGGATTTTTGTCATTGAAACTTTCAGGCACAAGCATCGCTAGAGCACGAGGTAAACTCATGCCACTCATCACGAAAAACTCTAGCACATTATCAAGCGATGCACTGTCGCTCATGCCCGGTTGTATGATGGGGGTTACATCATTTGACCCAAAGTTCGTTGGATGAAGCACACATTCACGCGCCTTAATCCACATTCGGTTACCTTGTATGGTATTGATTTCTCCATTGTGCCCTAGCATGCGGAACGGCTGTGCCAATGACCATGTGGGGAATGTGTTTGTGCTGAAGCGTGAGTGCACAAGCGCCATCGCGGTGGTGAAATGCGGATTCATCAAATCCGGAAAATAATAGCGCAGCTGCAACGATGACAGCATGCCTTTATACACTATATTCTTCGACGAGAGTGACACAACGTAGAAATCGTCCTTGTCTTCAATTGACAACTCGGCTATCTTCTTCTCAATTTTGCGACGCAACACATACAATCGTGGCTCCAACGGGTCGTTAGAAACCTCATCGGCAACAAAAATTTGTTTTATTGCCGGCTCTGCTTTGCGTGCAACAACTCCGAGCTGCTCATTGTTTGTGGGTACGTCGCGCGTCGGCAAAAAGCTCAGTCCGGCTTCCAATGTCTCGCGCTCTATGATGTCGAGTATGATGTCTTGCGATTCTTTGTCCTTCGGCAAAAACACAAGCCCTGTTCCATATCGACCTTTTTCCGGTACGGCAATACCTTGCAACAAAATAAATTCGTGAGGTATCTGCACCATGATTCCGGCTCCATCTCCGGTCTTCTTGTCTGCACCATCGGCACCACGGTGCACCATGTGCTCTAGCACTTGTAAGCCTTTTTCGACTAACTGGTGTGATTTGATACCACGAATATTTACTAGCAGACCTACGCCGCACGCATCCTTCTCATTGGATGGATCATATAGTCCTTGCGGCTCTGGCAAGTATTTGTTAAGTGACATTTACCTTAGATTTATATAAGTGATTCTATAAGATATAGTGTTAATTGTTCGCACTAAGTATGCATGTATGTTGCAAAGATATATCAAACTGCTCAAAATTCCAAATATTTGTAGCAAAAAAATAAGTTTAAATTAAAATTACTAACAAAAAGTAATAACTTTGTAATGCAATTGTAAAATAAATGCGGCGCTACTTCCACAAGCAGCGCCGCATAGTCTCATTACTTATTTATTAAACATCTTTTTCTTATTTCTTTTTGTAGGCGTGGTGGTAGCCATTCACTTTTTGCCATCCACCGCGTGTGAAGTCAGGCACTTCAACCGGCTCTGAGCCGTTTTCTATTGAAATTGCTGACAACGGTGCCAAGCAGCACCATTCTGCTAGGTCATATACATCCATATCAAGTGGTAAGCCATTTTGCAAGCAATATACCAAACGATAGTCCATGATGTAGTCCATACCTCCATGTCCGCCAACTTCTTTAGCTAATTCGCCAACTTCGCGGATGATGGGGTGAGTATATTTTTCTTCAAGAGCCTTGCGTTGCTCGTCGGTAATCCAACCGTGACGGTTCAGATTCTCGTGGTCGGGTATTTCGTCTCCTGCTATTTGTTCGGGCTCAAATGCATATCCTTCTTTGGGATATTTATTCGCAAAACCTTTTGTGCCGGTGAGTTGATACATACGGCTGTACGGACGCGGATCAACAACATCGTGTTGTATTTGTATTGTCTTTCCTTTTGCTGTGCGAATCATAGTCATGGTGTGGTCACCATTCTTATAGTCAGCACCGCTTTTTCCGGTTGTCTCTTCATAATCTGCAGGGCCGTTAAACGGATCGGTATCCATAGCAACAAGTGTTGTCATGCGGTCGCCGCGGTGTATGTTGAGCAATTGACATGCCGGGCCTACGCCGTGTGTGGGGTAAACATCGCCGCGGAATGCATTGTTGTATTCGCTGCGCCATTTGTTCCAATAATACGGCCAGAATTCTTTGAGGTTATGTATGTATGAGCCTTCTGTGTGAAGCACTTCACCAAACAATCCTTGTTGTGCCATGTAAAGTGTGTTGAGCTCAAAGAAGTCGTACACACAGTTCTCCAGCATCATGCAGTGACGACGTGTGCGCTCTGATGTGTTGATGAGATCCCATATTTCGTCCATGTTGAGCGCTGCTGGCACTTCAATAGCAACATGTTTGCCACATTCCATCGCATATTTGGCAATAGGGTAGTGGTGCACCCAGTCGGTTGCTATGTATATAAGATCTATATCATCGCGTTCCACCATTTTTCGCCAAGCTTCAGTATCACCTGCGTATGAGGCGGCTTCGGGCAGACCTGCATTGGTGAGAAATTTTTGCGCTTTGTCTACACGTGATTGCTCAACATCGCAAAGTGCAACAACTTTTGTACCCGGAATGTGCACAAAACGATCTACGGCATCGGGACCTCGCATTCCTAGTCCAACAAAGCCTACTCGTACGGTCTCGATTGGTGCTGCCGCAAACTCAATCATGTCGCTTTGTCCTGCCGGACGTTCCGGGGTCGGTACTGTGATTTTTGCGTTACAAATAAGTGAAACGCAAGCAATTGCCATTGTGGCCAAATACTTTAAGTTCATGATATATAAGAAAGATTGAAAATTAGTATTATCTATTACAGCAAATCTAGTAGAGATTATAATGCAAAATTACAATTTTTTTTAAAATATGCAATAAATAAACAAAAATATTTTTACAAAATCATACAACTCTTTCATTTGTGTTGGCTGCCGCAACTATTGACCCCATTGCCGCAGCCAATTCTCGCAGCCAGTCTTCATCATTTAATTCTGTCCCTTACTTATATAAACTTGCTCATCAACCACCTCATGACCTTCTATACATGATGGCTTTCGTTATCAGTTGACTCCTGGCCGTTAATGATGTTTCCATTCCAATCTGTTGTGTACGGTGTGCATACTTTATGCCATAGTTCAATGAACTCATCT
>CAZGAN010000095.1:0-8009 GCA_964523655.1 uncultured Bacteroides sp. | reverse complement strand
TGCCGGCACGGCCATCGGGGGTGTAGGCATCATCGCTGCGACGTCGGCGATTGGCGGTGTAGTGGTTAACCATAGAGTCCATAGCTCCTGCCGACACTCCAAAGAATAGACGTGGCTCGCCAAACTTTTTGAAATCGCGGAGGTCGTCGCGCCAATTGGGTTGAGGTACGATAGCCACACGATATCCGGCACGTTGCAGAGTGCGACCTATCACGGCAGCGCCAAAAGCGGGATGATCAACGTAAGCATCACCACTAAAAAGCACCACGTCTACAGTGTCCCAACCCAGGGCTTTCATCTCTTTGACCGAAGTCGGTAGCCATATATTCTCCATATAGTCTCTTTGTTTATAGTGCAAAGGTACGCAAAAAATGCAATGCTACCAAATGGATGATAGTATTGTAGTAATGTAGTATTTTAGTTAATAAGTATAGTAGCAGATTAGTTTTACATTTGCGCGATGCGTTGCTCGAGTTTTAGCATTTCATCGCGAAGACGAGCAGCCTCCATAAATTCCATGTCTTTAGCAGCTTTGAGCATGTCGGTGCGCAAACGTTCAACTTGCTTTTCAAGCTCTTCGCGGCTCATAAGAGCGACTACAGGGTCGGCTGCAATATTGACGTCTGCAGTGTATTCTTCGGCATAAGGAATTGCTGCTTTGGTTGATTTTGCCGGGGTTTTGCCTTGTTTACGGTTGGTGTGTGTTGGAGCTTCAACCACGTCATCGTCGTCAATGCCAACAATGGCATTGCGCGCTTTGATGATTGCTTTAGGAGTGATGCCATGCTCTTCATTGTATTTCATCTGTATTGAGCGACGGCGCTCGGTTTCATCAATAGTGCGCTGCATTGATTCGGTAATCTTGTCGGCAAACATGATAACCTCACCGTTGAGGTTACGGGCAGCGCGTCCTACTGTTTGGGTGAGCGAACGGTGGTTGCGGAGGAAGCCTTCTTTGTCGGCATCGAGTATGGCAACAAGAGAAACTTCGGGTAAATCAAGACCTTCGCGAAGCAAATTCACACCGATAAGCACGTCGTAGACACCGGCGCGTAAATCGTCAAGAATCTTTATGCGATCCATTGTTTCAACATCGCTGTGAATGTAAGCGGTGCGTATGTCCATTTTGAGGAAGTAGTCATTGAGCTCCTCTGCCATGCGCTTTGTGAGGGTAGTGACAAGGGTTCGCTCATCGCGCTCCATGCGCAAGTGTATTTCTTCGAGTAATCGGTCTATTTGATTTAGCGAAGGCAATACGGTTATCTTTGGGTCGAGTAGTCCGGTGGGACGAATCACTTGCTCAACAATGATACCTTCACTGCGATTTAGCTCGTAGTCGGCAGGGGTGGCAGAGACGTATATGGTTTGTGGTGTGAGCGATTCAAATTCTTCAAACTTTAGCGGGCGGTTGTCGAGCGCTGCTGGTAGACGGAAACCATATTCCACAAGATTCATTTTGCGCGATAGGTCGCCGCCGTACATTGCGCGCACTTGAGGCACTGTCACGTGGCTTTCGTCGATGATGGTTAAGAAATCTTTCGGGAAATAGTCGAGCAAGCAGAATGGGCGCATGCCGGGATCGCGACCGTCAAAGTATCGGCTATAGTTTTCAATGCCTGAGCAGTGGCCTATTTCTTTAATCATTTCAACGTCGTATGTGACACGCTCATACAGACGTGAGGCTTCAAGCATTTTGCCCTCGCGGTTAAATAGATCAACTTCTTTGCCTAAGTCAAGTTGTATTTGGGCAATGGCCGATTGTTGTCGTGCCGGTGATGTGATGAAAAGATTTGCGGGATAGATGTTAAATGAATTGTGCTTGCCAAGACTGTCCATGTCTACGGGGTGCATGGTTTGTATCGACTCGATTTCATCGCCCCAAAACATCACGCGTAGCACAATTTCCTCGTAAGCAAGACGAATGTCAATCGTGTCGCCCTTCACACGAAATTGCCCGCGCTCAAGGCTCAGCTCAGTGCGAGAATAGAGCGCATTGACTAGCTTGCGCAAAAAGTCGTTGCGCGAAATGCGAGTACCAACTTCAACTTTAATTACGCTTTGGTCGAAATCTTGAGGGTTGCCCATGCCGTACAAACAAGAAACTGATGACACAACAATGATGTCACGACGTCCGGATAGTAGTGCTGATGTTGTGGCTAAGCGCAGACGGTCAATTTCCTCATTAATCATGAGGTCTTTTTCTATGTATTTGTCGGTTGACGGGATGTATGCTTCGGGTTGGTAATAATCGTAGTATGACACGAAGTATTGCACCGAATTCTCCGGGAAAAAGCTTTTAAACTCGCTGTATAACTGAGCGGCAAGAGTTTTGTTGTGGCTCAAAATTAGCGTTGGCTTTTGAGCTTTCGCTATTACGTTTGCCATGGTAAATGTTTTGCCTGAGCCGGTGACACCGAGCAAAGTTTGCGCCGGATTACCGTCGGCAATCCCTTCAACAAGCTGAGCTATGGCTTGAGGTTGGTCGCCGGTGGGCTGATATTGAGAGCTGAGTTTAAATTCCATATCTAAGAGAGTGATGAGTGCAACTCACAAAGATAATAATTTTTCCTCACATACAAAATAAATTTGTTAGATGGGGAGACCGGAGTTTTGTTTTATTTGTTCCATTACAAATGTGCTTTCAACGGAACTGATGTTGTCAATAGTGCCGAGGCGGTTGATAATGAACTCTTGGTAATCTTTCATGTTGCGCGCGTATATTTTGAGCATGTAGTCAAAATCGCCTGACACGTTGTAACACTCGGTGACTTCAGGCATGGCATTTATGCTCTCAATAAATTTCTCGGCTTTCTCCTTATTAATGCGTTCCAGCTTCACGTTGCAGAACACTACAAAGCCCATGCCGAGTTTGTTCGCATCGAGCAAGGCAACATATTTGGAAATAACGCCTTCAGCTTCGAGACGATGCAACCGTTCATAAACAGGTGTAGCAGAGAGGTTTACCTTCGCTGCTAATTCTTTAATAGTGAGCTTGCAGTTCTCTTGAATGGCTCTGAGAATCTTAAGGTCTATTTCGTTGAATGTGATCATAATTCAAGTAAGAAGAAAAATATTCTGTTAGAGAATAATAAAAATTGGTTTGAAAGAATAGTTTGCTTATAAATTGATGCAAAAATAGTAACTTTTCCTTATATTTCAAAAATAATTGCACACTAATTCTTATGATTGTAAATTTGCGATGTGAAACTTCTGAAAACATAAACAATAAAAACAAATAAAAAAGATTCATTATTATGGCAGACAAAAAATTACATTTCGAGACATTGCAACTTCATGTTGGTCAAGAACAAGCAGACCCCACCACTGACGCTCGCGCAGTACCTATATATCAAACAACAAGCTATGTATTTCACAATTCTGCTCATGCTGCAGCTCGTTTCGGTCTAACCGATGCCGGCAATATATATGGCCGTTTGACCAATCCAACCGAAGATGTATTTGAACAGCGCATAGCAGCGTTAGAGGGTGGTGTTGCTGCTTTGGCAGTAGCTTCGGGCGCAGCCGCAGCAACTTATTCGTTCTTGAATATTGCATCAAAAGGCGACCACATTGTCTCTGCAAAAACAATCTATGGAGGATCATATAACTTACTCGCTCACACATTACCTACCTATGGGATAACTACAACGTTTGTTGACCCGTCTGACGTCAATAACTTTGAGAAGGCAATACAACCTAACACAAAAGCTCTTTTCATCGAAACTTTAGGTAACCCCAACTCAAATGTTATTGACATTCAGGCTGTGGCCGATGTTGCTCACAAACACAAAATTCCTTTGATTATCGATAACACATTCGGTACACCTTATCTCATTAGACCTATAGAATATGGCGCAGATATCGTATTCCACTCTGCAACAAAATTTATCGGCGGCCACGGTGCATCTCTCGGCGGCGTGATAGTAGACTCAGGAAAATTTGACTGGGCTGCATCAGGCAAATTCCCACAACTCTCCGAACCTGACCCGTCATATCACGGCATCCGCTTCATAGATGCTGCCGGCCCCGCTGCTTATGTTACCCGTATTCGTGCCGTGCTTTTGCGCGATACCGGTTCTACAATTTCGCCATTCAATGCGTGGACATTGATTCAAGGCCTTGAAACGCTTTCACTGCGTGTTGAACGTCATGTTGAGAATGCGCTCAAGGTGGTAGATTTCCTTTCAAAGCACCCGAAAGTGAAAAAGGTGAATCACCCTGCAGTGCCTACGCACCCCGACCATGAGATTTATAAAAAATACTTCCCAAATGGCGGTGGCTCAATTTTTACATTTGAAATTTACGGTGGACAAGAAGAAGCCCATAAATTTATTGATAGTTTGAAAATTTTCTCTTTATTAGCCAATGTTGCTGATGTGAAATCTCTTGTCATTCACCCGGCAACGACCACACACTCGCAATTGTCGCCGGAAGAATTGATAGATCAAGAGATCTATCCCGGCACAATTCGATTGTCAATAGGCATTGAGCATATCGACGATATTATCGACGATTTGTCACAAGCTTTTGAGCAGATCTAAACCACATTTATCTAGTAGTTGAAAAGTATATTTTGAGTTCAACGGAATCGCCCCGGCGTGTTGCCGAGGCGATTCTGATTTTGTATGGGGTGTTGTGCTACGGTCTTACAAAAGTTTTGTGTCCGTTTATAATGTAAACCCCGGGACGAGTAATGTGGGTGAGCCTACGTCCGGTGATATCGTAGATGCCATTATTTACCGGAGTTAGATTATTAACGCTGATTTGCTCAATGCCCGATACTATTGGCGCGTAGTCAATAGTAATGGTGTGTGACGTGTTGTCAATGCTGACAGTAGCAGATTTGTCGGCTTCTTCGTTGTTGGAATTTGTAACGCTTATATCATCAGTAGAAAGAGTAGTGCCGGCAGTGATGAAAAATGTGCCGTTATTGTATACGGTAGATAGACCGGCATTTTTGATGTCGTTGCTAAGAGTTGCTTTAGCGTTATAGAAAGGAAGCGTGCCGTCAGTGCTATTGAGTATGTCAACTGTCCAAATGTCGTATTTACTTAAAGTTTCTGGTGATACGCTGTTGAGTTGGAAAGTGTTGCTCGAACCGGAGTTTTGTCCAACGTATATGCCGCTACCGGTGTTGTACTCGCTCCATTTACCGATAGAGTAAATGCTCTTTTCAATGTCGCTTACAGTCAATGTTGGGTTGCTTGTTGGTAGAGCATCAGCGCAAGCTGTTGCGTTTGATTGTATGCCGTGACCGTTTAGTCCGGTAAATTGAAAGGTTGAGCCGGTTATGGTAATGTGAATGAATGCTGTTGCTTCCTTGTCTGTTGATGGGGCAGAACTCAACATTAACGGATAAGAGTTCGTGTTGTTTTGTAAAAATTCTGTGTCAGCGTTTATTAGGTGATTTGTGCCGGCATTAATGTAGTTGGAGAGACCTGATGCAACATCAATAGTGTACCAGCCTGTAGAAATGGGTTCGTAAATTTTGCCTGAAAATAGGGTGAAGTAGTATGAACAACCTTGGTCAGAACGAATCGGGCCTTCTGAATATACATTCATACCCCAGTTGGTAATTGTAGCGCTGCTTGACAGTTGGTTGAGTTGAGTAGATGATTCGTAGTAGATGACGTATGAACCTGGGGCGTAAGTGCTATAGCCGATGGTCCAACCGCTTTCAGGTTGAGTATCTGATGATGCAATTGTTGACCCTGGAGCAAGATAAGTGTTGTAGCGCTTGTTGATGATATCGTAAGTACCGTCGTTGCGTTTAACAAATTTCCAAAGTTCTTCACCTGTACTATTTTCGGCAGATTCATTGTAAACCACTCCGTTCACAGTGTTATTACCCTGGTCAGCAATAGATTTTTGCTCACGCCAAGAGGTGATGCGATACCAATTTGTTTCACCGTTTTCATTGGTTTCGTCCGGAAGATTTATGTATTGGGCAATGGCATTTAGCGTGGTAGATGCAATACTTTTAGCCGTGGCGACATCGTCGGCAGTAACATCGGCGTCTTTTGTTATGATTTCGCTGATATCGGAAATGCCTTTCGTTAGTTCAGCTTGGCCGGCACTGCCAACCTGGTTTACATCGTCGCCTGTCGTTATTTTTAGTAAGGAGTTGAGTTGTATGCCTACTTGATTGCGGTAGTCGCGGTCGGCATAATATTTATCGTATTCAGATTCATCTATAGAAGTAGTACCGTCAATGTATTTTGCCAATACATTAGTGATTCGCACGTATCCTCTGCCATTGAGGAAGTTGGCTGCAGAGAAGCAGCTTGAATCTTGTGCGCCGTTACTGAGTAGGGGAGTGTAAATATCAACGTATTCAATCAGATCTTTATACTCATCGGTAGCAGCAAGCTCAGTGGCTATCTCTTGGAGCTTTGTGTTGCAAGCTGCCACATTGCTCAGAGTGCCTGACGTTGGAATAAGTGATAAAATGTAGATTTTTGATGTAGGGTCTAGTTCATGTGCTCGAGTAACGATGGCTTTGTATTTGGTTTGGAAAGTCGTTTGAGCTTCTTCTGTTGATGCGCTATTTGCTTCAGCTACACCGTAATATAGAAACATTTTGGCAGAGGCTTTTTGTTGCTCGCTAGTGTTCAGAATAACTTCAACCCATTTCACTGCTTCGTCAAGCGTTGGACCTCCGCCATAAGACCATCCACCGCAGTGGCTTTTCACTTTGTTTGATTTGAGATACTCGTGCCACTCGCCTGCATTCATAAGCTCCTCGCCTAAAATCACGACATCATCTTCGTTTATTGGGAGCATGCCCATTTGGGTGAGTTGCATTGCGTATGCGTTGTTTTCAATGCCGTTATAATTGTTGCCTACGTCTTGTATGTAGCTGTTTTGACCGTTAACTTTGTCGCAAATAGCTTTTACCCATTCGCGATAAGCGTATCCTGTGGGGTGAGTGCCGTCGTAAGAATATGAGCCTTCGTTGCGCGACGGAGTTCGTATACCCATTAGCACATCGGTTAAGTCGATGTATTCAACGTAGTCTTCTGCCGTTTTGAAATATTCAACCAGCAGATCGTTTGTAACTTGAATTTTTGCGTAGATGTCGTCTCTTTGGCGTGGAAGTATACTTTCAACATATATGTGAGTGTTTGGCGATGAAATGTGGATTCTTTTTACCAAAGTTTCAATGTTGAGAGCAACTTCTTTAGGTGTGACACTGCCGCCGAGATCGTTTGTGCCAATGCAGAGAAAAAGTTTTGCCGGTTTGCTAGCTACCACGCTTTCAACGTTTTCGAGAAGTTCGGCAGTGGTGGCTCCGCCGGTGCCGCGGTTGCCAATGTTTTGGTCAGCGCCAAAGGCTTCCCACCATTGGTGCATATTCGTAATTGAATTGCCGTAGAAGATAATTTGGTTGTTCTCATCTACGGGTGGAATGCCTTTAAAGGATTCGTAGCGGTGTTGTCTAAAGTTGTCGGCATACATCGCATTGCTACCGCACAATAATAGCGGCATGCAGATTGCAAAAAGTTTTAACAATTTCATGGACGATGTTGTATTTGTGTGTTAGTATTGATTAACTAAGTGATTGATAGCGTAGCGTTCAGGTCTTTTTGCATCCGCAAAATTAAGAAAAAAAATCGCTAAAAGGCAAGCAAAATGGCTATATAAATTCTCAGTAGATTTTCAGTGTGGATAGTCAGCATGGCTTGCACACCGTAAAAACTTTTGACTTGCGTGTTTTGTATGTATAAAATAAAAGTCGTCTGCAAATCAGTGATCTGCAGACGACTTTTGTGGAGTTGGAGGGGTTTGAACCCTCGTCCAAACGCGGAACTAATGAGCTTTCTACGTGCGTAGTCTCCGATTGGTTTTCGAGCGTAAACAGGCCGGGACGACCAATTTGCACCTTAGCCTCTAAAATTTCGGCATCGTCACGAGGCGAGACGCTGCCTATTTCCGATTTACCTGCACCACCGTGTCGATCCGTCTCGGAAAAAGGACAATCGGGTGATGTCTCGTCTCTGCAACTGTTG
>CAZGAN010000094.1:0-8023 GCA_964523655.1 uncultured Bacteroides sp. | reverse complement strand
TTGCGCACCATCAAATATAGCGATAAAAATTCTATTCTGCTGGCATGGACAGCAGAGCTCGGACGCGTATCGTTGCTTATGCCCGCCGGTGCCGGCGCCGAAAGTCGTCGCCGTCGCGCCTTGTCTATGCCATTGAGCTTGTTTGAGGCACAAGTCGATGTGCGCCCCGGTCGCGACATTATGACCATGCGCGACATGCGTGCCGCCGCGGTCACACCATCACTCTCTGCTCATCCCATTAAAATTACCCTGGCAATGTTTCTCGCCGAGGTACTCTCGGCTGTGCTCAATGAAAACGGCCAAGCCGACCCGGTGATGTGGCAATTCATCAGCGAAAGCGTGATAGACCTCGACGTGGCTGATGATGAACACCTTGCAAACTTCCATTTGCTGTTCTTGTATAGGTTGGGAGTACTTTTGGGCATAGAACCTGATGTGTCAACCTGGCAGCCTGGCCGCGTGTTTGACTTGGTTGACGGCATATTTCGCGTGGGCGCACCGCTGCATGGCAAATACATAGAGAGCACCGAAGCGCAAGCCATTATTGCCCTATCCCGACTCACTCCGCGCACAGCCTCACTGCTCAAACTGACACACTCACAACGCACACGCTTGCTCGATGGCATACTGCAATACTATAGCTTGCACCATGCTCAGCTCGGCAATCTGCGAAGCCTCGATATCGTTCGTGCCCTTTGCCACCCATAAAAAACTCTCCTGAAAAAATTTTTTTCGCTGATATATAATAAATTATAGTGACATTACGTTTACAATATGGTTACTATCGACAATTCTGTAACATGTAATCATTACATTTGCGGCGAAAGTAATCAAAAATCCTTTATATCCGTGACTGTGGACACATCTATCGGAATAATCTTGCTTGTCGATGATGAAACGTATATTACCAATCTACTCAAATTTAACCTTGAGGCTGAAAGGTTTAGCGTGATTGTAGTGGCAAAGGCTGTTGACGTTACTGCTATGGATCTCGACTCGGTGCATTTGGTCATTGTTGACGCAATGTCGCAAAGATACTCGGGCTTAGATTTACTTCGAGACCTAAAAACTAATCCTGCTACTGCTCACATTCCGGTAATATGCTTATCGCACGACGATAGCGAAGATAGCATCTTGCGCGCATTTGGCGCGGGTGCTGACGATTACGTGCTTAAACCTTTCTCACTCAGAGAACTCGTGGCACGCATTCGCTCTGTTTTGCGTCGGTACTCGCCGCAAAACATTCGTGGTCAAAATGCAACAACTTTGCAGTTCCGTGACTTGCAAGTCGACCTGCTCACTCGCCAAGCTCGAATCGGCGACGACTTGTTGCATTTAACGAAAACTGAGTATGCCATTTTGGTACTACTCCTCAAAAACCGCAATCGATTTTTCAATCGTGCTCGCATCTACGACGAAGTTTGGCGCGACACTACCACCGCCGGAAACGACCGTATCGTCGATACGAATATCTCTCGATTGCGCAAAAAACTTGGTGACGTTAGTTCCGGCTTGGTTAACAAAACCGGTCAGGGATATGCGTTTGTTGACTAATTTATCTTATCTCATCACTTGACCCTGCTCATAAGGCTCTCTACCAATTTTTTATGACTGAATTTAATTTACCGAATTGCTACATCGCCGGCCGGCTCGAAGCCGGCTGCGATGAAGCCGGACGAGGTTGTCTCGCCGGCCCCGTTTTCGCTGCCGCTGTGATTCTTCCCGATGATTTCCATCACCCGTTGCTCAACGACTCCAAACAACTCACCGAAGCACGTCGCGAAAAACTGCGTCCAATCATCGAAGCCGAAGCCGTGGCTTGGGCTGTGGGCATTGTTGACAATCACGAAATTGACCGCATAAACATACTCCGAGCATCAATACTTGCCATGCACCGCGCACTCGATGGCCTCAAAGTCACACCCGGGGCTATCATCGTCGATGGTAACCGATTCTCCCCTTGGCGCGATGTTGAGTTTGAAACATTTGTGAAAGGTGATGGCCGTTTCGGAAATATCGCTGCTGCTTCAATCCTCGCAAAAACTCACCGCGACGAGTTTATGTGCGAAGCCGCTAAAAAATATCCTCAATATCATTGGGAAGTAAATAAAGGCTACCCAACAAAAGACCATCGCGCCGCAATTGCCCAATTTGGCCCCTGCGAATTGCATCGCTCTTCATTCAAATTGTTGCCACCTCCCACATTATTTGACTTATAAACTTGATTTTTTTTGCGATAAGTGCTAATTTTGCAGTAATATGGAATTAGATGACTATATCGCACAACACATTGATGCCGAACCGGCTCACTTGCATAGCCTCTATCGTCGCACCCACTTGCGCCATTTGTACCCACGCATGTGCTCGGGTCATGTGCAGGGTAGGCTACTTAAGATGATTACCGCTATGATTCGTCCCAAGCATATCCTCGAACTCGGTGCATACACCGGATACTCAACCCTATGCTTTGCCGAAGGTATGCCCTCAGATTGCTCTATCGACACCGTTGAGATTGACGACGAAATGGAGCCCGAGCTCACCGAGCTTTTCGAAAGTTCAGACCGCGCTGACGATATTCATTTGCACATTGGCGATGCCCTCAACGTGGTGCCAACTCTGCCCGGAGAATGGGATATGGTGTTTATCGATGCTAATAAACGCCACTACCTTCAATACTTCGAAATGATTATCAACCGCGTGCCCGTGGGCGGATTCATCATTGCCGACAACACCCTTTGGGACGGACACGTGCTCGATGCCGCAAACTGCAAAGACGCTCAAAGCGCTGCCATCGCCCAATTTAACGATGCTATTGCCGCCGACCCCCGCGTTGAAAAAGTGATTCTCCCAGTGCGCGACGGCATGACAATCATGCGTCGTGTGATTTAAACATTTATTTTTCGTTCATTATAAAACAAAACTATATAAACTTATGGAGACAACACGACAAGCCAAAATAGCTCGACTTCTTCAAAAAGAACTCAGCGAAATTTTCCGCCAACAAACTGCTAAAACTCATGGCGTGATTGTTAGTGTTAGCGCCGTGCGCGTTAGCCCGGATCTCTCTATCGCTCGCGCTTATCTGTCAGTTTTCCCCTCTGACAAAGCTCAAGACCTCATTGAAAGCATCAACGCTTCCGCTAAAACAATCAGATACGAACTCGCTCAGAAAGTGCGTTTCCAATTGCGCAAAACCCCTGAGCTCGCTTTCTACATCGATGACTCTCTCGACTACATCGAAAACATCGACAACCTCCTTAACAAGTAAATGTTAGCTCTTCGCATTGCCCTTCGATACCTCTTGGCTCGCAAAAGCCATAATGCCGTTAATGTTATCGCTATCATTGCGGTGCTCGGCGTTGCTGTAGCCGCCGCCGCTATGGTGGTGGTGCTCAGCGTGTTTAATGGTTTTACCGACTTGGCTCAAATGCACATGTCGCGCTTCGACCCCGAAATTGAGGTCACTCGCACCGACTCTCGTGTCATTGCAAACGGTGATAGTCTTGCCGCAGCCCTTGCTGCCGACTCTGACATAGCCTTTGCCATGCCAACAATCAGCGACCGCGCACTCATAAGCACGCGCACTGCTCAGTCTCCAGTCAAATTTAAAGCCATACCAACAGGTTTCGAACGCATGAGCGGCATCGACAAATCAATGATTGACGGCACTTTCGCGGTGTGCACCACCGACGATTTTCCCGCCATACAAATCTCTGCCGGTGTCTCGCTCAAGGTAATGCTACGCCCCAACGCTGATAACCACGTTGACCTTTACGTGCCTCGTCGCGTGGGGCGCATAAATCCCGCAAACCCGGCTGCTGCCTTCCGATCTTCATCGGTTGCTGTCAGCGGTGTATATCAAGTTGAGCGCTCCGACATTGATGCCGATGGCATACTCATCCCTCTATCAGTGGGCCGCGATTTGCTAGAATACACCACCGAAGCTACTGCCATCGAAATTGCTGTGGCTAAAGGTCGCGACATTGAAACCGTAAAAAACAAACTCATCAGCCGTCTCGGCTCTGACTTCTCGGTCAAAAACCGCCTTGAGCAGCGTGCCGACTCGTTCCGCATGATATCTATAGAGAAGTGGGTTACTTTCATGATGCTCGTCTTTGTGCTTGTCATCTCCCTCTTCAACATCGTTTCAACACTCTCGCTACTTGTCATAGAGAAACGTGACAACATGGCTACTCTTCGCGCCTTCGGTGCCACCGGCTCAATGGTGCGTCGTGTGTTTATTCTCGAAGGTTGGCTTATCACCGCCTTTGGTGGCATAGTGGGCATACTGCTTGGCGTTGGTCTAACTCTCGCCCAGCAATATTATCACCTCATTAAAATCACCGGCGACCCCGATGCGCTAACCATAACTTACTATCCGGTTCGTCTCCTCGGCTCTGACCTTTTCATTGTCTTTGGCGCCGTCCTCGCTACCGGACTTTTAACTGCCCAAATAACTCGCATTTTCATCAAATCTTCCGAACGTTCTCATCTTTAAAATCATGCAAACCATTCTTTTCCACGAAACAGTTTTCGGCCCCATCCACAGCCGTCGCCTTGGCACTTCTCTCGGTGTTAACCTCATGCCCATTGACGGCAAAGTGTGCACATTCGATTGCCTTTATTGCGAAGCCGGCTACAATGCACAAGGTCCCGGTAAAGCTGGTTTGCCCTCTCGAGCTCACGTGCGTGAATGTCTCGAACTAAAGCTCAAAACAATGCTCCAAAACGGTGAGAACCTTGACGTCATAACTTTCTCAGGTAATGGCGAGCCCACCGTTCACCCCGATTTTCGTGGCGTCATTGCCGACACTCTTGAGTTGCGCAACAAGTATTTCCCAAATGTGAAAGTCAGCGTGCTCACAAACTCAACTCAGCTGCACCGCTCCGACGTGGTTGATGCTCTTCGCTTGGTCGACAACAACATCCTCAAGCTCGATTCTGCCATTGAAGAAACCATGCGCGCTCTTGACCGCCCAACTTCGCCATCATTCACCGTCGAAAAAGTCATAAATCAGCTCAAAACTTTCGGCGAGCAAGGCATCATTCAAACCATGATGACCCGCGGCATGCACAACAACCACTTTGTCGACAATACTACAGATACAGAAATCTCCGCGCTCATTGACGCTTATCGCATCATCAAGCCCGGAGAAATCATGCTTTACTCTATCGATAGGAAAACACCCGAACAGTCCCTCGAAAAAATTGACGCGGAAACTCTTCGAGCAATTGCCGCTCGTATATATGCCGCCACAAACATTCCTGTCCAAACGGCATAACACAATCCTTTGTTAATTCTAATACTCCGTTTTTGCTTAATTTTTGCCAATTGTGGCTATGGAAACACCTAATTTCTTTCGCTATTTTTGCAGTTACATTTATATAACAAAGCAATTGCGAAATTGTTGACTACAAAACAATTATAACAAAATGTATCACGTTTTGTAACAAAAACGTAACAAAATTAATACTTTATAATGACCTATGAATCAGTATTTTAAGTTATTAAAAACTTAAAATATTGCGGTTTAACTTAAATTAACGAGTCAAATCTTGACTTCACCTTTATCACAAATACTTTTGCGAAAAATAAAAGTCGAATCTCAACTTTTAACAGTGGTATGGAAACATATTTATTAACCTGCTTAAACTATTATCTAAATGGGAACCGCAAAATTTCAAACAAATCTCATGAACCTCCAGGCGAATCTGCTTAACTTCGCTTACATGCTCACGTCTAACAAAGACGATGCGTATGATTTGCTGCAAGATACTACCCTGAAGGCTCTTGACAATGAAGACAAGTACGCTGAAAACACTAATTTTAAAGGCTGGGTCTTTACTATTATGCGCAACATCTTCATTAACAACTACCGCCGAGCCGGTCGTATCGCTACTGTCGTCGATACTACCGATAACCTCTTTCATCTCAACCTCAGCCAAGAGTCGGGTGTCGCTTCGCCCGAAGGTACTTTTAGCGCTAGTGAGATTTCTGATGCTATTAACGCTTTTCCCGAAGAATATCGCGTACCTTTCTCTATGCATGTAGCCGGTTACAAGTATAACGAAATTGCCAAACACATGAATCTGCCTCTTGGCACCGTGAAAAGTCGCATTTTCTTCGCTCGAAAAAAACTTCAACAATGCTTTGCTGACTATCGTTGATCTACCGTTTTTAAAACACACCAATCCTCACTTTCTAATTTTCTTGTTTACTTGCCACACATTATTATTATATATAGTGGTTAATTTAGGAAAAATTTATAATTCGTATCGTTTTGCCCACAACTGTTGACACATATTCTCATATTGTTTTAGTTTAAGCATTTATACGAGCTACATTTTTCAACCTATCTTAATGACCTATCTCTAAAAAACGCAAGCATTACATTTTCTACCATACAGATAACCGATTAGCCGATTCGCACTAATCGGTTATCTGTGTGTTAAATATTTGTTAAATCCCTCATTACGCGTAATTTTCAACTTCATATTTGCGTCTAATAGGCATAACTAAAAAGTTAATTCAAATGAAAAAGTTACTCGCGGCAGCTGCTATTTTCTCCCTCGCTGCATACTCCTACGCTTACAACGTGAAGCTTCATGCTGTTGATGCCGATGGCGTCGACGAAGTCTATGCTACTTGCCGCATCTTCTCTCTTTCTGACTCTATTAAGCCCGCCGTGGCCGGCCTTACTGACTCTCTGGGCAGATTTTCTGCAACCATTGATTCACTTGGCACATATCGCCTTTTCATTGAGGCCGCAGGCGAAAGCTCAGTCTCTTCTCGACAATTCTCTTTTTCCGATGCTCAACCTTCTGTCGATTTGGGCGACATTACGCTTGAACCGGTTGACCAACTCAATGAAGTGACGGTCACTGCTCAGCGTCCTCTTGTCACTAAGAAAATTGACCGAATAGGCTACGATGTGCAGGCCGACCCCGATGTGCTCACACTTTCAACTCGCGATATGCTGCGAAACGTGCCTATGGTGGCTGTTGATGGCGATGGTAACATCACCGTAAAAGGCTCTTCTAATTTTAAGGTCTTCAAAAACGGCAGACCAAACAACTCTATGTCAAAAAATGCCAAAGACATTTTGGCTGCGATCCCGGCTTCTATGATTAAAACAATTGAGGTTATCACCGAACCCGGCGCCAAATACGACGCGGAAGGTATCGGTGCTATCCTCAATATAGTAACACTCGAAAACACTGTCATTAAAGGTGTGCTAGGTAATGCTTCGCTCTCTTACGACCCCTATAATGATAGGTATGGCGGCAGTCTTTGGGTTACTTCGCAAATCGACAAAGTCACTTTCTCGCTTAGTGGCGGCATTAACCGCATGTCGGAGAAGCAAACGAGTAATACTACGGAGCAAACTTTGACCTACAACACCGGACAGGTTGATAAAGTATCGCAAACTTCCGCTAACCGCGGTTATGTTGGCTGGATTGGCGGCGAAGGCTCCTGGGACTTGAATAAATACAACCTTTTCACCCTCGAATTGCAAGGCTTTTACTATAATGTGAAACCTCGTGGCCCCGGTTTCTCTCAACGTTATGGCGCTGACGGTGTACTCACCGACAGTTACTCCACATATCTTGATTATAAAAAGTACGCCTACCTCGATTTCAATGGCAATTTCAACTACCAATTGTCAACTAATAGAGACGGCGAGTCGCTAACCGCCAGCTACGCTGTCTCTACAACCGACCAAAATATTCACAAAAGCACAACTTTCGACGATGTTGAGGGCGATTTGTTTCAATACTCTGCTATTGAAGGCGAGAGCGATTTAAATTTCATTGAGCACACTTTCCAAGCCGATTGGGTGCGCCCATTCTCTAAAGTTCATTCTCTCGAACTTGGTGGTAAATACATTCTCCGTCGCAACATCTCTAACGATGACACCGATTACAAAGACTGGATGACTTCTCACACAGAGTTTAAACACATCACAGATGTTGGCGCACTTTATGCTCAATACACCGCTTCGCTCGGCAAAGTCAACCTCCG
>CAZGAN010000093.1:0-8086 GCA_964523655.1 uncultured Bacteroides sp. | reverse complement strand
CGCCACTACTTTTTCACGACAAAAAAAGCCCCCGGTTTTTCCGGAGGCCTATGAGATTGGTTTGCAATGATGCGAACCGCATTTTTATTTGCCGAGGATTGAGAGGATGGTCTTGGGGATGTCGCTATTGTTGTAGCGGTGGGTGAAGCGTTCAGAGCCAACTCCGATAGCGAAAACGGGCACAGGATTGCCGGTGTGGTTGGGGGTGGTGAATCCAAAGCCTGTTGAGTTTGCATAGACGCGCATCACAGCTGCTGCGAAGGCATTACTATCGTTGTACAAGCCTTTTTCATCTTGCGCAGTGCGTTGCACGAAAGTGCTGTTAAACACGTCTTTAAGCTCTTGCTCTTGCGCTTCTGTTACTTTCACGGTGCCCCAGAAATCGAAGTTCTCTTTGAGGTATTCTTGCATATCTTCCCAGGTGAACACTTGGCGTGAAGCGAGGAGCACTTTAAAGTATTCACTCATGCGGTCTCTTGTGATTTTTTGGCAATCAACGTTGTTGAAGAATGCATTGTATCCGGTGCTTTTGCAGCCTGTTGACATGCCACCGGTATCGTGGTCGGCAGTGACAACAATGAGGGTTTCGTCAGGATGACTGAGGTAGAATTGATATGCCTGCTCAATGCATTGGTTGAGGTCGATAACCTCTTTGATGGCAGCAGAGCCGTCGTTGCTGTGTAGAGCGTGGTCTATGAGTGAGCCTTCGCACATCATGAAGAACTTGTCGGGGCTGTTTTTCACGAGGTGATTTATGCACGCCTCGGTTGTCATGGGCAGGGTGAGACCAATGCCATCACCTCCGCGATTATCAACAACATAGCCCATCTGGTTCACATTGCCGTAGTTCTCGGGGTTGAGAAGTATCACTTTTTTGTCGGTGGTTGTTGACAGGTTTTTAGCGCCTTCAGCACCACGATAAATTTTATAGTTGTTTTTTGCGAGGAGGTCGTAGAGGTCGGTAGCATTACCTTTTTTGTCTACATTTCCGCGCAAGCCTGAGCCACCGAAAAAGTCATAGCCCGATGCTGCAGCATCTTTGCCAACTTCATAGTACATTGAGCGATAGGGCACGTGAGCATAAAAAGCTCCGGGTGTGGCGTCGTCAATGGCACTTGACGAGATGATGCCAACGCCGTAGCCATCATCTTTGAGTATGCGGGCAATTGATGTCACGTTCACAGAGTCGGGAGTCATGCCAAGCATGCCGTTATTCGTTTTGTAGCCGGTAGAAAGTGCTGTGCCGGCTGCTGCTGAGTCGGTGACCGGCGATGATGCCGACCATGTTTGTGTCCAGGTGGCAACCGGAAATTGTGTCATGATGAGTGGATGCTCATCGTTGTGTGCAAGACGTATGTATGCTTCGGTGGCCATAACAGGCCCCAAGCCCATGCCATCGCCAATGAAATAGAAAATGTATTTCGGCGCATCGGCACAATAGCCAATCATGCTGACACACAAGGCAGCTGCGGCAAATAGTTGTTTTAACTTCATTGTGTTTTAAGGTTAAGGTGATTAAAATTTATTCTACCGCAAAATTACAAAAAAATAAAATGATAGCCATAATAGTCCCAGCGACTTATTATGGCTACCATCAACCCTATGAAAACTTTAAATCAATTGTTGTTGATCCAGTTTACTATCCATTCACCCACTTCACGTGTGCCGTATGTGGGCGCATCGGCAACTTGAATGTCTGGTGTGCGCACGTTCTCGTCGAGCGATGCATTAACTGCTTTGCGAACGAGTGCGCCTTCTTCCTTGAGATTGAAATACTCAAAGAGCATAGCCACTGAAAGAATTTGTGCTAGTGGGTTTGCTATATTTTTTCCGGCAGCTTGTGGCCAAGAGCCGTGTATTGGTTCAAACACGGGAGTGCTGTCTCCGGTAGATGCTGACGGAAGTAGTCCCATCGAGCCGCTAATCACTGAACCCTCATCGGTGAGTATGTCGCCAAAGGTGTTTTCAGTTACCATCACGTCAAAGAATTTTGGGTCTTGAATCATGCGCATAGCAGCATTATCGACGTACATGTAGTCGGTGGTCACTTCGGGGTATTGGGGCGCCATTTCTTGTGCCACTTTGCGCCACAGACGGCTTGATGCAAGCACGTTTGCCTTGTCGACAACGGTGAGGTGTTTGTTGCGACGCATTGCGTAGTCGTATGCTACGCGGAGTATGCGCTCAATTTCGGGGCGTGTATAGTAGTTTGTGTCGTATGCTTTGTCGTTGTCTTCGAATTTTTCACCGAAGTACATGCCGCCGGTGAGCTCGCGTATGCACACAAAGTTGGCTCCGTCTACCAATTCGGCGCGGAGTGGCGATTTATGCACAAGGCACTTAAATGTTTCAACGGGACGAATATTAGCATACAAGCCAAGCTTCTTGCGCATGGCAAGAAGTCCTTGCTCGGGACGAACCTTTGAGTTGGGATTATTGTCGTAGCGAGGGTCGCCAACGGCTGAGAAGAGCACTGCGTCAGCTTTCTCACATGTGCTGAATGTCTTTTCGGGGAATGGGTCTCCGAAAGCATCAATAGCAGCAGCGCCAACAAGTGCGTAGGTATAGTTCACAGTGTGTCCGAATTTGTTGCATACGGCGGTCATAACGTCGATGCCTTGACGAGAAATTTCGGGTCCGATGCCGTCACCGGCAAGCACAGCAATATTTAAGTTCATAATATTTTTGAGATTTAATTATTATCGTATTCAGGCTCAATGATATTGAGCATTTTTATAGTTGCCTTGATCGCCGCCTCGGTTTGGTCGGCATCAAGACCGCGTGTTCTGATTATTTTGTCGTTCCATTGCCAGGTGATTATTGTTTGCACCAAGGCATCGGTGCGTCCTCCGGGTGGTATGCTCACACTATAGTTGTGTAGCATCGGAAATTTACGCCCGAGACGCTCTTTGTAGATATGTCGTATAGCTCGCACGAATGCATCATACTGACCGTCGCCGGTTGCTTGCTCCTCGTATTCTTTGCCGTTCACTGCTATTTTCACTCCGGCAATAGGCTTTAGCCCGTGCGAAATTGACACCATGTAGCTCAACAGTTTCACTGATTCGTGGGGCGACGCATGTTTGAGCACGTCGCTCACTATAAACGGTAAGTCTTCTTGCGTGACAAGCTCTTTTTTGTCGCCGAGCTCAATGATGCGGTCGGTTACTCGTTTTGTCTGTTCTGGTGTCAACTCCAGCCCCAGCTCTTCAAGATTTCGCAATATATTGGCTTTACCACTGTTTTTACCAAGCGCATACTCGCGCTTTCTGCCGAAACGCTCGGGGAGCAGCGCGTTGCAATAGAGATTCGCTTTGTTATCGCCGTCGGCATGTATGCCTGCCACTTGTGTGAACACACTGTCGCCGGTGATGGGACGGTTTGGCGGGATGGCTATGCCTGAGTAACTTTCAACCATGTGGCTGACGTCGTTGAGTCGGCTTTCGTCAATGCTTGTTTCGGCGTTAAATTGGTCTTTGAGTATAGCTTGCACGCTGGCAAGTGGCGCATTTCCGGCACGTTCTCCTAGCCCATTCACGGTGGTGTGTATGCCACGACATCCGGCAAGCACAGCTGCCAACACGTTTGAAATGGCAAGGTCATAGTCGTTGTGAGCGTGGAAATCGAAGTGCAGATTCGGGTAGCGCTTCACCATCTTGCGAATGTAGTTGATGAGCTGCAACGGATTGAGCACACCCAAGGTGTCGGGCAGCATGAAACGCTTGATATTGCAATCTTTTAGTGCATCAACAAGCTGATACACATAGTCTTGCGAGTCTTGCATGCCGTTGCTCCAATCTTCAAGATACACATTCACGTTTATGCCTCGTTTTTCGGCATAAGCGAGCGATTGTTTTATGTCGGCAATGTGTTGTTGTGGTGTCTTTTTGAGTTGATTGGTGCAGTGGCTGAGCGAGCCCTTACAGAGCAAGTTGATGTTACGACAACCGCAGTCGGCTGCCCAGTCGATAGAAGTGGTGCCATCAATAAAACCGAGTATTTCCACTCTGTCAATAAATCCGGCAGCATTTGCCCAACGGCAAATGTTGCGCACTGCCTGCTGCTCACCGTCGGAGACGCGTGCCGAGGCAACTTCAATGCGGTCAACATTGAGCTGTTTGAGCAATGCACGTGCTATCAGCAATTTCTCATGAGGCATGAAACTTACACCGCTGGTTTGCTCACCGTCGCGCAGTGTAGTGTCCATTATTTCTATCTTTACTTGACTCATTGTTTGGTTATCTCAGCGCGTATGTTTTATCTTTCTTACCCTTTCTTCTCAAGAGCTTCAATTTTGTCTTTGTTTTCGAGGAGAAAATCAATATCGTCGAGAGCATTCATCAAGCAGTATTTTTTGTATCCGTTGATGTCGAAATGCTCGCTTTTGCCTGTGGCAAGGTTGGTGACTGTTTGCTCTGGCAAGTTCACCTCTACCTCTGTCTTTGCATCTGCCTTGATTGACTCGAATAGCTCGGCGAGAAATTGAGGGCTTACAACCACGGGGAGCACAAAGTTGTTTAGCTCATTGTTTTTGTGTATATCGGCAAAGAAGCTGCTGATTACCACGCGGAAACCGTATCCGGCGATAGCCCATGCAGCATGCTCGCGGCTACTGCCACTGCCAAAGTTTTTGCCGGCAACGAGTATCTCTCCCGAGTATTTTGGATTGTTGAGCACAAAGTCGTTGTTCACGCTGCCGTCGCTATTGTAGCGCCAATCGCGAAACAAGTTGTCGCCAAAAAATTTCTCATCGCGAGTGGTGGCTTTGAGAAAGCGTGCGGGGATTATTTGGTCGGTATCTACGTTTTCTAAGGGTAGAGGCACGCAGGTGCTTTTTATTATATCAAATTTTTGTTTCATATTGAGTCAAAATTATAATAGTGTGCGAGGATCGGTGATTACTCCTGTCACGGCTGCTGCGGCGGCAACGAGTGGGCTTGCGAGCACGGTGCGTGCTCCCGGGCCCTGACGACCTTCGAAATTACGGTTAGAGGTAGATACTGATAATTTCCCGGCGGGTATCTTGTCATCGTTCATCGCGAGACATGCTGAGCAACCGGGTTGACGAAGCTCAAATCCGGCTTCGGCAAACACTTTGTCCAGACCTTCGGCTTTAATTTGGTCTGCAACCATCCACGAGCCGGGCACCAGCCAGCAGGTGATGTTTGCTGCTTTTTTACGCCCTTTGACTATTGATGCAAATGCGCGGAAGTCTTCGATACGTCCGTTTGTGCATGAACCGCAGAACACGTAGTCAACCGGCTTGCCAATAAGGCTATCTCCTGAATTAAAGCCCATGTACTCTAGCGACTTTTTGAATGACAGGCTCTCGTCGGTGGGGATTGTTTGGCTGATGCCCATACCCATGCCGGGATTTGTGCCGTATGTCACCATAGGCTCTATATCGGCTGCATCAAAAGCTATTTCTTTGTCAAACACTGCATCGTCGCCACTCTTCAGTGTGCTCCAATATGCTACTGCTTTGTCCCAATCTGCGCCTTTAGGAGCATATTCGCGACCCTTGAGGTAGGCAAATGTTGTTTCGTCGGGAGCAATGAAGCCGCCACGTGCGCCCATCTCAATTGAAAGGTTGCAAAGCGTGAGACGTCCTTCCATTGTGAGGTTACGAACCACTTCACCGGCATATTCAACAAAATATCCGGTTGCACCCGATGTTGTCATTTTGCTCATTATATATAATGCAACATCTTTAGCGGTTACGCCTTTACCGAGCGTGCCGTTAACGGTGATGCGCATCGATTTTGGCTTTTGTTGGAGTATGCACTGTGATGCTAACACCATTTCCACCTCTGAAGTGCCAATGCCAAAGGCAACAGCTCCCATTGCACCGTGGGTTGAGGTGTGTGAATCACCACAGACAATAGTCATGCCCGGGAGGGAGAGCCCGCGTTCGGGGCCAACCACGTGTATGATGCCGTTTTTGGGATGCATCATGCCAAAGTGGGTGAGTCCGAAATCGGCAGCATTTTTTGCCAAAGTGTCAACTTGTGTGCGGCTCACCGGGTCGGCTATTTCTTTGTCTTGGTCATGAGTGGGGGTGTTGTGATCGGGCATACAGAATATGCGTTCCGGACGAAAGCACTTCAAGCCACGTTGGCGCATGCCTTCAAAGGCTTGAGGACTGGTAACTTCGTGGCAGTATAATCGATCTATATATAATTGTGTAGGGCCGTCGGCAACGTTTTGCACAACGTGTCGATCCCAAATTTTGTCAAATAGAGTGTTAGCCATATATCTAGTAGTATATTTTTTGTGTTTACGACTTTTTAAATTTATTTATGCAGTCAATGTATGCTTCAACTGAGGCGGTAACTATGTCGGTGTTTGCTCCAAATCCGTAGTACACACTGCCATCGTATTCAACTTGCATGTGCACCTTACCAACATCGTCAGAGCCTTTACTGATTGCTTGTATTGTGAACTCTTTGAGTGTCATTGTGCGGCGTATGATTAGCTTCAATGCTTTGATAGCGGCATCAACAGGGCCGTTACCGGTGGCTGAGCTCTCAAATTTCTCGCCGGCAATGTCAAGCCCGAGGCATGCTACCGATTTCACTCCCAAACCTGTGGTGACTTGCAAATAGTCGAGTTTCACTGCATGGCTGGCTGTGCGGTCGGCTCCGGCAAGCATGAGCACATCGTCGTCTGTGATTTCTTTCTTTTGATCGGCAAGTTTGAGAAATGCTTGATAAACCTTGTCGAGCTTTTCTCCTTCAATCTTCACACCGAGCACATTCAAACGATGCTTGAGTGCTGCGTGTCCGCTGCGAGCGGTGAGCACAATCGAATTTTCGTCAATGCCCACGTCTTTGGGGTCTATGATTTCATAGCTTTCACGGTTTTTGAGCACTCCGTCTTGGTGTATGCCGCTACTGTGCGCAAATGCATTGCGTCCCACAATCGCTTTATTGGGTTGCACGGGCATGTTCATGAGGCTCGAAACCATGCGCGAGATGCCGCATATTTTTGTGGAATTGATATTTGTGTCAATGGCGAGGTCTTTGTGTGAGCGACATATCATCACCACTTCTTCAAGCGATGTGTTGCCGGCTCGCTCTCCAATGCCGTTGATGGTGACTTCGGCTTGACGTGCACCGTTGAGCACTCCCGACATGGTGTTGGCTGTTGCCATGCCCAAGTCGTTGTGACAGTGCGTAGCTATTGTCACGCGGTCTATGCCGTTAACATTGTCAATAAGGTATTTTATTTTGCGTCCGAATTCGTCGGGTAAGCAATATCCTGTTGTGTCGGGTATATTTATTACCGTAGCTCCGGCCTTAATCACAGCTTCAACCACGCGCGCCAAATACTCATTGTCAGTGCGACCTGCATCTTCAGCATAAAATTGCACGTCTTCAACAAAACGTTTTGCATATTTCACAGCCGCAACGGCACGCTCTATTATTTCTTCGCGTGTTGAGTTAAATTTATATTTAATGTGATAGTCACTAGTGCCTATACCGGTGTGTATGCGTTTGCGCTTGGCATATTGCAAGGCCTCGGCTGCTACTCGTATATCGTTTTCTACCGCGCGTGTCAAGGCACAGATTGTTGGCCATGTCACTGCTTTTGATATTTCAACAACAGAATTAAAATCACCTGGACTTGATACCGGAAATCCGGCTTCTATCACGTCTACTCCAAGTTCCTCAAGGGCTTTTGCAACCTGTATCTTTTCTACCGTGTTAAGCTGACATCCTGGCACCTGTTCGCCATCGCGCAGGGTGGTGTCAAATATGAATAATCTATCACTCATAGTTGGTAAGTTATATTTTAACGGTTTTTCTTGTGAAAACATTGCAAAAGTAACACCTATAATCGAAAAATACAAATATTTCGTAGCTAAATTGACACATTTCGCGATAAAATGTAAGATATCACTGCCGCTATATCTTTTTCCTTGCTCCTTATATCCGAAATTTTTGTATCTTTGTGCCATAAACTCCAATCATCATGATAACTAAGCTCGAAATATTAAGCCTTTTAAAATCCACCGAATCTTACCGCGTGGAACGAACCGTTAGTACCGCAAATATGGACAAATTTTGCGAGGCAATCTGTGCGT
>CAZGAN010000092.1:0-8103 GCA_964523655.1 uncultured Bacteroides sp. | reverse complement strand
AGTTAATTATAGTGAATTTGTTTTGAATTTACACCAAATGCACTAATTTTGCGCGTTGTAACAAACCTGTTACACTTTTATACACTTTACTGACTATGAATTTAAGTCGAGTACGACAACAAATCAAGCCCTGGATTATGCCTATGGCTATGGTGGCAGGATTGCTTTTCCACAATTTCATGGACAAGATAGCATTTCTAGCTCCATATCTAATCTTTGTGATGTTGCTGATAACATTTTGCAGGGTGAAATTTGAGAATGTTCGCATAACCAAATTTTCTTGGAGCCTTCTAGCCGTGCAAGTGCTTGGTGCACTGATGTGCTATTTTGCAATACTTCCTTTCGACGAAGTCATTGCCCAAGGCGTGTTTATCTGTATTTTCTGCCCAACGGCAACCGCAGCACCGGTCATCACCGGCATGCTGGGCGGCGACATTGTGCGCCTAATCACTTACTCTCTCATAAGCAACACGGTTGTTGCTATTCTATCTCCTTTCTTATTCGCGATGATGTCGCAAACCGACATTTCCATCATCAGTAGCACCATCATTATTGCCGAGCGTGTTGTACCTTTGATTATCGCACCACTTATTGTTGCAATGATTTTGCGTCGTGTAACTCCACGAGTGCATAAAGTAATAGCTGAGCATCAGTCACTCTCTTTCTACATCTGGGCACTATCTCTATTCATCGTTGTGGGTCGTGCCGTGAGCTTTATTCTGAAAGAACCCGCCGGATGTATTCCTCAAATGATTGCTCTCGCATTGTTTTCGCTTGTTGCTTGTTTGGCTCAATTCGGCATTGGCCGTCGCATCGGTCGTGCTTGTGGCGACAAAGTCGCCGGCACTCAAGGCTTGGGACAAAAGAACACCGTTTTGGCTATATGGATGGCTCTGACCTATCTCCATCCGCTCTCTTCGGTCGCTCCCGCTGCCTATGTTGCTTGGCAAAATACTATTAATTCTTTGCAGCTCTACTTCAAAGCAAAACGCGATTCACGTTAAAAAATCACTGATTCTAAACTTTTTGAGTGTTTTAATCGTTTTTAATTCAAAGATTAAAATATAGATGTTTGGGTTGTGCGATGTTCAAATACTACCCACCTAGCGATTAAACACCCTCTATAAACAACTCTTAAACAACTAAATTCACTTTTTACTACATTAACATCCAACCGCTATGGGCAATATTAGCATGATCGAAACCTTGATGGAGTTGCCGCTATTCAGAGGCGTCACCCGCGAACGCATGTCTGAGATTGTCGGACTTGCGAAGTTCCATTTTTTGAAATATCTTCCAAATAATGAATTCATAACTCCCGGCGAACAATGCACGCATCTAAAATTTATGTTGACTGGAGCTGCTCGAATCACTATTTCTGACCCTGACGGACGTTTCAAAGTGTCACAAACACTCAGAGCTCCCGAAGTGATTCTCCCCGATTTCTTATTTGGTAGAAACATTCACTATCCCTGTTCGGCTACAGCGATTGAAGACACCAACATCATGCAGGTGTCAAAAAGCGACTATCTGCGCATCCTCAACAAAGACGAGGTGTTCATGTTCAACTACCTAAACTACCTCTCTACAAACGCTCAAAAAGCCGTAGGTGGTGTTCTGGCTGTTACAAACGGCAACATTGCCGAGCGTATCGCCCTTTGGATTATTTGCCTCACTCAACCTTCGGCAACCGATATTGTGCTCTCTTGCAAACAACGCGACCTCTACACCGTGTTTGGCGTGCAACGCAGCTCGCTCATCTCATCACTTGAAGGCATGCGCAATGCCGGCTTAATTGATTTCACTCCAACTGAAATCTATGTGAATAGCCGCAAAGACATGCTCGACCTCATTTCTCCCTCTACTACTTATGAAGATTGACATTTTTCCTCGATAATTGTCTGAAAATAAGAAATAAATGCGTAACTTTGCCGTGATTCTTACCAATCACGGCAATTTGTTTTTTATGCTAACACTCAGACTACTGCTCCTTACCTTGATTAGCTTTGCCGTTTTGCCCGCCGCGGCAATTCATCCGAAAGCTTCACATTTGCTTGACACTCTCGATTTCTACGTCAACAATCACAACAGCTTTCGCAAAAGCAAATGCGAAAAAATTAGAGCTAAAACTAAATCACTCAACTTGACAGCCAACAGTTGCCAACAGCTCCCCCTATATGCTGACATAGTTAACGAATACATGCACATCGACGCTGACTCTGCCTTGCACTACGCGAACCTTGCCACCAAACTTTGCCGCGTTTGCAACGACAGCATTAACATGTCGCGCTTCGAAGCCATGCGCAGCTATGCTCTCTCAGGTTGCGGTGATCTCTATCTCGCTATAATGAACTTCGAGCGCATCAGCCCAAACTCTATCCCCAAAAAATACAAAGGCGATTACTACGAAGCCGGATACAATATCTATTTTCGTGCTCTACGATTTCTGAGAAACGACAGCCTGGCATCTGAATACGTACCTAAAATCAGAGCTATTCTCGATTCGTTAAACGCTTCTCTCGCCGACACTGACATCAGAAAACAATACTATTCTAACGTCAATGCCATACACAGCGACAATAGCGTTGAAGCCGTTGCTAACATGATTGACATGCTCACATACAACAAACCGGGCTCTTTCCTCTACGGTCAAATGGCTCTTGAAGTGGCACGTTACTACGTAAGTATCGGTCAAAACGACCTCGCCAAATACTATTACAGCATGGCGGGCATCAACAACATATCGCAAGGTTACAACGAAACATCCGCGCTGCATGAACTAGGCATACTACTTCACGACGAAGGCGATATTGACCGCGCTAACTTCTATATAAAAACGACCCTCGACCGCGCTCTCATTGTTGGTGACCATGCCGCTGCTCTGCGCATCGCTCAAAGCATAAAAACGCTGCTCGACGACGTTAGCAACAACGCGTCACGCACAAAAACCACATGCTACACGCTCCTTGCCATAGCTCTAATTTTGTTTGCTGTTTCACTTTGTTTCTTCATCATTTATCGCAAAAAGCATAGCAATGCATGCAAGCACAGCACACAACTCACAAAAGAGCACGACAACAAAGATTTCTACATCAAAAAACTGCTCGCTCTTTGCGCCATGCAGCTTTCTGCTATTGAAGATTACAACCGCTTTGTCGGCCGTAAAATCAAAGCTTCTCAAGTGTCAGACTTGCTGCAAAACGTTGAAGACCGCATCATGCTCAACGACAACCTTCAAGCTTTTCACGTCGAATTTGACAATGCATACCTTTCTATGCGTCCAAACTTCATTGCCGAAGTTAACGAACTAATGCTCGACGATAAACAATTCGTCGCCCCCACAACCGGACTCAACACTGAGCTCCGTTATTTAGCATTTATGACTCTCGGCATTGACGATTATCAACAGCTCGCCATCTTCTTGGGCATTACCCAAAACTCGGCTTACACTTACAAAAATAAGATCAAAAGTAGGGCCAAAAATCGCGACAAATTTGAAGAAATTATAGCAAATTTTGTTTAAAACCAACAAATAATCGTCTATATTTTTAAAATTAACTAAACCCTATAAATGATTAATACACAGCTGATTACCAAAATAATCGTTTATAATTTATTTATATTCGACTTTAAATTGGTTACCAGTGTGTAAATTCTATTATATATTTGCAATGCATTAAGAAAATAATAATTCAGGTCTAAGATTCAAGGTTATTATTTTAGGATTTTTGTAGTATTTGAACCGGCCACACCGTGAGGTGCACCCGGTTTTTTTATGTCTTATAGCGAACTATCACTGATTCACAATTGTTTACGCGCAAACGCATCAATAAAACTACCGCGAGTTGCATTATAAATCATCACTTTTTGCGCTTTAGCATATCGCTCTATCAAATGATAGCTCTTAAATGCCACATAAAAGCTATTAATTATATCGTGCAAGTGATAACCTTTGTACACACTATCAACGCGTTTCTGCTCTTTCTCTTCGTCTTTGTAAAAGTGTGGCTGCACTGTCACAACCGTATTCTCTTCATCCACCCATATAGATTGCATCCACGAGTGATCAGCACCCACTATATATATTTCTTCAAAGCCTAGCCAGATGCCCGCCATAATAGCAGGAATAAGCACATTGCGCGGGCGTGGCATTGCCATGTGATGCTTAAATGCAAACTTCTCAAAGCCGGCAAAGCCTTCTACTCCAACACAATTTATGGTCTGCACAGTTATATTTGCGTTTGCTATAGCCGCAGCAGGCACACTATTCTTAAAATTGCGCGGCACTATAAGGGTCATCTTCCAATCAACCGATGAAAGATTATGCCACAAATTATTCAAATTTTCTGCTCCTGAATCGCCAAAAAAGAACGGATCGACCAAAATATAATACTCCGGCTTCAACTCGGTGAATTGAGGCGTATTTCCGGCATAATTCACTGCCAGCAAAGGATATTGCTTCAACTTATCCGCACTATTCTTTATAGTATCATTGAGCGACGGGCCATTACCCATCACCACCAATGGTAGCGACTGCTTTTCAGGCTTTATTGTTGTGCTTCGCGATTGCACTAGTATCTTTACCAAACTACGAGCCGTGAGAGCCGAATTCAGTATAAAATCAGAAAACGCCATTTATTTTTATATAGTATCGTTTGTATAATCGTGATTTTTCAGATACGAAACTACGTCAATCAGCTGCGCATCTGCAGAGAGTGCATGCACCATCTTTATATTATTGAACGTCAACGACGTTGTCATGGTGCGATAATATTCTCCTCCATACAACATTCGCGCCCACTTTTGTGCCAAAGTGAACACTTGCTTATTTTTCACACGATAAGCTATGGCATCAATCAAGTCAACAACACGTGTGTCAATGCCATTTGTCACGTTATAAGTTTCTCCTGAAGCAACCAGCTGATGCGCTATGCGTGCCACATCAATAGCATGCACCGTGTTTATAACTGCCTCATTTTCTTTGATATTCATTAGCGTGCCACGTGCTATGCCGCGAGCTAAGCGCATGGGCAGTCCAACCATTCCCGTTCCTACTATATTCGCACAGCGCAAAATTGTTGGCTTCAAGCCCTGTTTCTCGCAAATATCACGAAATATGCGCTCTTGTTGAGCATAAACCCCATTTTCTATAACAGGTGTGTTTTCGTCATAATTCATACCCTCAACAACGTCATAAACTTCTGTCGACGATATCATTACAGCAACATCTGCTTTCATGCCGTCTTCAAGCTGAAATATCACGTCATAGTCTATGAATTCTCGCTCCACATACGGAGCTAAAAAATCATTTCCTGCTAAGAAAATGAACGCAATGTCTTTTTGTTTTTGCGCCATAAAGTGCTCTTTAATATATAGTAATAATGCATGAGGATGCGAAACCACGAACGTTTTAATCCGTTCTCACTAAGAGCTCGCATTCGCTCAATATTGTTTGTGTAGAGTCGGTTGCGCCATGTCGACGATATGCCTCCGGGCGCCATCTCTACCATATCAAACGGCAAATATATACTTTTTATTTTAGAATCTAAAAAAAGTCGCAAAAACATTTCAAAATCTCCGGCATTTTTGTAGTTCTCTTTATACATTCCAACCTTGCTAAAGAGATTTCTGTCCATATACAACGACGGATGCGGGGGTGCAAATCCGCGTTTCAACGATAGCAATGAGCAATCCTCGCCTGAGTAGTAGCGCGATATGCTGTATGTCTTGGTTGTTGCATAGTGCACATCGCCATAGAGAAAGCCCAAATTTGCATATTTTTTAAACGTATTGGCGACTGTTTTAAGCACATTTTCATCGCTAAACGTATCACCGCCATTGAGCATGCCAATCACAGCTCCGGTTGATTTTGCTATACCAATATTAATTGCATTATAAACACCCTTCGCCGGGGCTTCTATCACTTTTACTCTCGACGAAACCGATTTTAAATACTCTTGTGATCCATCGGTGCTTTCACCGTCTACAACTATAAACTCAACATCGTCATAGTTTTGTTTGAGCGCGTTCTCCAACGTTTTTCTAAGACCGCTCAGATTGTTTCTCGAGATTGTAATAAGTGATATTTTCATAAGGCAGAAGACGTTTGCAATTTATAACATATAGGTAGGGCTATTGCAACAAGTACAGCAAACACGGTCATAAAGCGCGCAAACTTACGCTCTTGATAGCTATTCACTATTGCGCTCCCTACGCATGGAGCAAAAAGTGTGACTGTGGGCAACATATATCTTGACACTGTGCCGCCAAACATCACACACGGTGTGAGCCAACAAAACAGCGCCCATAGCGTCAGCATAAACATTTCTCGCGACATCTTTTTACGCACATATAACACGTAATACAACACCACGAAGCCAAACAAATACCACGGATACGCAAAATGTGCCACCAACTGAGTGTAGCCAAATATCACATCACGCATATAATTCCATGGAAATGGCACCAGAAATTGCACCACTGCCGTCACCGGCAACATTAATATTCGTTTAATCAGCGGATAATCAAAAAAATTACCCAATATACTGTAATATGCTTGGTGTTGTGGATGCCCGAAATTATAATAAGCTCCATAATTAGGTGTATCAGCTGTCATTGTGTCTACACCTATATGTTCAATTCCGAGTGTGCGCGGATAATACCACAATGCCACACAAGCAACCGACAAGCCAACAATCCATGCATAATTGCGCTGTTCCTTAGGCTTTGTTAGCCCCATTATCAAAACGCCAACAAGTATTGCCATATTATATGCCGGTTTCACTGCCATCATCACTATTGCTGCTGCTAGCACCAAAAGCGGAGCATACCGGCGATTGAGTGTCAATCCATACGCTGCCAAGGCTGAGAAAAAGATCACCCAAGCATCTTTGAGCAATATTGTGCCCATGCACATGTAGTAGCACACACAGGCTGCCGAACACATTGCTATTGTCGATGTTTTCTTATCGTTAGTGAGATTATATGTGAGCATTGATGCCAAAACCAATGAGCCCAGCATCATAACCATATTTGCCAAAATAGGCACTACAATTGAGTAGCCAAACACCTTCAGCAGCACGGCATTAATTTCTCCGAAAAACACATATCCACCCACAATACGGCAACCTTCCACGCCGTATCGAGCGCTCATATCTTGCCAATAAAGTGATGAATCCGAGTTATAAAGTATCGGCATGTCGCACGTTCCACCATTTTTTGTTGTGAAATAGCAAACGTTTGCCACAACACCAATTGCCAACACTGTTGACACAATAATCAACGCACGCTCGCCAATCTTTGTGTATGCCGGAGTGTATCTATATGCCAACGTAACAACAAACGTAATGACCAACACTGCCGCCAACGTGCTCACAAACGGGGCTCCGGGTAGCAACAACAAAGCAGTGGCAACACACGCTGCGTGAGCGCACATCGCCAACAAATAGCTTCTATTATGTCGTATAACGTTCATTTTACGTTACCAGTGTTACAATATTTTCAATAATCTCTCTAGTGAATCTAAGGGAAGAAAAAGAATAGTGTCTTTTAGAATATAAAGGCGAGTTCTAATGTTAGTCCATCGCCCGATGTTGGTGAATAGGAAACATCCGAAGGGTAGAAATATTTTTCGTAATTGACTCGGAAGTCAGCTTCCAACCATTTTGTTTTTTTATATGTTAGCGTTGTGCCCACCGTGAGACGTTGTCGTTTCGATTGGTCGGTGGTAACAATGCTTTTCTTTCCGGTTGAATAATCGGTCATACCATCATAACGAGCATTCACTGATACAAAATCAAAATACTGATTCGTTACCGGAACCTTATAGTTTGCATAAACCACATATCCATGAGTGTCTGAATGGTCGCTACCATTATAGTGGCGATTCATATACTCGGCACTTGCCAACCAGCGCCCTTGTTCCCATTGCACAGCAACGTTGCTGAGGTTGACACGCACTGAGTCGGGCATTGACATCATGCCGGCTTGCACTTTCCAAGCTCCTTTTTTGAAGATTGCTTGACCTGAGTACGTATATTTTTTCACCCAAACATCATGGTCTGATATTGACGTGGGATTACACATACCGGCTTCCACCGAAAT
>CAZGAN010000091.1:0-8188 GCA_964523655.1 uncultured Bacteroides sp. | reverse complement strand
TCGACAATAGCATAATAGTGCTTGCGTTGCACCATATCTTCAGGCTCCATAGCCATATTGTCGCGAAGATAGTCGAAACCAAATTCGTTGTTCGTACCGAATGTGATATCGCAGTTATAAGCAGCACGACGTTGAGGAGTGTTGGGTTGGTGCTTATCAATGCAATCTACTGTTGAGCCATGGAACATGTACAACGGGCCCATCCATTCAGAGTCACGTTTAGCAAGGTAATCGTTGACAGTTACAACGTGAACACCTCTGCGTGAAAGTGAGCGCAAGAATACCGGCAATGTAGCAACAAGTGTTTTACCTTCGCCGGTTGCCATTTCTGCAATCTTACCCTGAGTGAGCACGATACCACCCATGAGCTGCACATCATAGTGCACCATATCCCAGGTGATTTCATTACCTCCTGCCATCCAATGATTTTTCCAAAGAGCTTTATCACCTTCAATTGACACGAAGTCGCGACCTTGAGCAGCAAGATCACGGTCCATTTGTGTTGCAGTGACCTCAACAATCTCATTTTTAGCAAAGCGTGCAGCAGTTTCACGTAGTGTTGCGAAAACAATAGGCAAGTTTGCATCGAGTTGCTCATCGAGAATGTCAAGAATATTTTTTTCATGACGGTCAATATCATCCCAGAGGGGTTGACGCTCGTCAAAAGGCAATGTTTCTACCTTTTCGCGAAGTTCGTCTATTGCTTTTTGATCAGCAGATGTTGCGTTATCAATGATAGCACGAACTTCATCTATTTTGTGGCGCAACTCATCGTTTGAGAGTTGTTCCAATTCGGGGCGGAGAGAGTTGATTTTGTCAACAATCGGCTGCAGCGCTTTGCGGTCGCGGCTCGACTTGTCGCCAAAAAGTTTGCTAAGAAGGCCTGTGAAAGACATAATTTATATGGGGTTTTATTTTTACTTCGGGTTAATAAAATGCAAATATAGTTATATTTTATTAGATTATCGCTTTTACACATTCAGAAAAAGCGACATCCGCCCCTATCGTTGGCTGCTTTTAGAAGCGCAAGGGGGCCAACGAAGCCCCATTTGGTGGACGTATGTGCATTTGTCCGGCTATGGTCGGAGCAATCACACGTGCATCTACCGTTGTTTTTATGATTTCAGGTTTTACCCCCGGCGCAATAATAAATGCCGGAGCTGTGGTCAGCGCATTACTGGTTACTTTGCCTGTGTGCTTACCGGGTGTATTAAAGTCATCGACTAATTCCCAGCCCGGAGCAAGCTCAACATGCACATCACCGGCAACTGACACCACTGTATTTCTGCGCATTGCCTCAGCATTATCTGCCGTGGTATTTGCGTCAAGTATAGCGTCTATTGTATACGCACGATCAACACCGCTCATTCGCTTCAAAAAGTCTGCTGCTTCTTGGCGAATAGAACGTATGTCCTCGTTTTTTTCTTTTATTAGAGCTTCGTTCAAATAGAAACCATCATCAGCGAAAGCCTTAATCCACTCACCATTGCCATGTAGGGCAATGAGATACAGATTAAGCAATGACACAGCCTTACGCGTTGAGAATTCGCCTGACGGCACATTCCACTTATCGTCATCGCGTCGACGGCGAGATGACGGTGGTGTCGCTGTCAAAAAGACCAACGCATTGTCTTTGCCTACTTGACGGTCAATAGTTGTGAGCAATTGACCAATGTACGCATCAAGCTTCACATATCCATCAATAAGCTCGTATCTATTTTCTGAAGTTTTTGTAAATTCATAGGGTTGTAACGAATACGCCAAATTGAGCATATCCGGGCCATCATGTTGTCCTAATGACAAGCCTTTAATATATTCGAGAGCCAGTCGTGTAATCTCATTATTAACAAGAGGTGACGACTTAAATGCAGCTATACGATTTGTATTTGAGCGCGGGAATGTGTATCGGAATGGATAGTGAGTAAGGTGGTCAGGCAAAAAATCTGTATTTTTCGACTTTGCCGACGGCACCCACTGCATTGTGTCAAGACGAGCAGCCAATGATTTGGTGCGATTATTATTGAGCACCAATGCCGGGAACTCGCTATAGTATGTTGTACCGGCCCAATTACCTGTACGGTCATTGAGCCACACCGCCGCATTCGATGAATGACCAGCCATCAAAATGGCTTGCGTAGCATCAGGAGCTATCGAATATGCGTATGTAACACCGGCGCCTGCTATACGTGACTCATCTGACAATGTGGTCACGCGCAAAGTTTTCGGTGAGTATGTTTCGTCTGTATAGTTTCCTACTGTTTTGCCATCATCAACCACCGACACATGGCGCTTCGCATTAACATCGTAATGCATAGCCGCAGCCACACCATTCACTGAAGGTGCTGCACCGGTCATTACCACAGCAGTTGAGGCTGCAGCGTCTAGATTTGTTCCATAGTCAACATTCTCAAGCACAACACCGTCACGAAGCAAACGATTAAAACCGTCTGCACCGAACTGCTCTTTGAGCATATCGATGTATTCATTTTGCAAACCATCAACAACAATGCCAACAACCAGCTTCGGTTGCTTTGCGCTGACAGCCATAGTGACCATTGAAGCCACTAACACCGCCATAAGTTTGCTTGAGTTTTGATATGTCTTTAAATTTGACAAAACAGGATGATTAGTTCGTTTTACGTTTTACTAGCAAAAAGCATGCCGAACGTGCTAAGTCTGCTGCGATAATTGGTAGGAACGCTATGTTTCCATGCTGTATTCCGCATGCCCACACAACAACAAATGCTAATAATGTTACAAAGTTAACTATTTGGTAGCACTTTACCAACTTTTCGGCACGTTTTATCCACACGCCTATCGCAGCTATGAAACAAAACGGGTTTATCCACAAATAAAGCCAGTTGGGCGATGTTGCTTCATGTGTTGACACAAAAATCAAAAAAGTGAGCAAACATCCGGCCAAGCCAAGCACGCTGTACAAAACGGTATCAACGGCTGCCGTAATCTTTCGCCTACGTATATCCCACACTGTAACAGCAATTACTATTACTAGTATAATAGTAAATACTACAATTGGAGTCATATACCATGCTGTAGGTGATTCTTCTGCTGCATACGCATCAACATCATTTATCACACGTGTGCTTACCACTACTTTACGGCCGCCAACTGTCGCATTTTCCAACTGGTCAGCCAATACTATCGGAGCAAAAGATTTCTCTCTATTATTAAGCTCATAGTCGATACCACTACCCAAAGCCAGATCAATGCCAAACTGATACCACGGATAATTGCGATGATAATACGTCATCATCTTACGGAAAGTTTGCTCTCCGGCTACTTCGCCGATGGGCTCCCCAAGCACAATAGAGTCGCCAAATGCGCGTTCAATGATGCGCAACGGACGCGTTGCACAATTATCTTTCACATAGTTGTAGCGATATACGCGATTCTCAGGCTGCAAATTTTCTGAGAGCAAGTCTAAGAGACGTTGTGTCTCTTGCGATGAGAGATTAATCTGCTGTTCGACTATACGTCTACCCTGCCCTACATACGCCATTTCAAAAGCATGCCACGGCAAGGTCGCTACCCAATAATCCGTTTCACCCTTCACAAAACGATATATGAAATTTGGAGCGTTAAAATCAAACATGCCATAGCTCACCGCAACATCGGCTTGCGGAGTTGTAACTCTTATTGCCGAGTGCCCCTCGAGCTCATACACATCTTGCCCCGGATAAAATGTCACCATCGACACGATTGTATCATTTGGCATAGCTTTAGAGCATACACCAACAACCATCATCAATGCCAGCAATATATATTTACGTATCGTCATTTATTTTTTGAGTAGCTTTATCAACATCAACATTGCTGTTGCTGTTGCACGATTTATAACGCGCTCACGATTTCCCGGAAAATGATATTCGGTCACTACCATTTCATTAGGTGTTTTGGCACCAATCCATACAGTGCCCACCGGTTTTTCAGGTGTTCCACCTCCGGGACCGGCAATGCCTGAAGTTGCAACAGCACAATCTGTGCCAAGCACTTTGCACGCTCCACTGAGCATTTGCTCTACAGTCTGACGACTTACAGCTCCAAATTCATTTAATGTCTCACTCTTCACGCCAAGCACATTATGCTTCACATCGTTGCTATAAGAAACAACTGTACCGGCAAACACTTGTGAACTTCCGGCAACAGCAGTTATAGAATGAGCAATATTACCACCGGTGCAACTTTCGGCAGAACCCATAAGATAATTCCTTTCAAGAAGCGCATCAATCAAAATGTTTGCAACAGTCTTTTCACCAATATTCACAACGAGGTCGCCAAGTTGCTCTATAAGCTGACTAAACAGGTTGTCAGCCATCGCATCAACATCAGATTGATTACTACCAACACCATCAAGTCGCAATTTAATAATCGGCGAGTCGGGTAGATATGCCAAATGATATCCTTGAGGCATAGCTTGTTCCCATTTATCAAGTTTTTCGGCGAGTGCACTTTCTGTGATGCCGGTAACAATGAGTGTGCGGTGAGCTATGAATTTATCGGGATTGAAATGAGCCTGCAATTGCGGCGCCACAGCAGCATCGAGCATGCCTTCAGTTTCAAACGGCACACCGGGCATCGACACAAGCACTTTGCCATCACGTTCAAACCACATGATAGGTGCTGTGCCAAGAGTGTTTTGAATCACTCTACACGATGTTGGCACAAGTGCTTGATCAAGCGTTAAGGCATTCATGCTCAATCGTCGTTTTGCAAACACTTGCTCTATGTTGAGTGTCACCGAGTCATCGCGCACTAACGTGCCACCGAATATTTGACACATCACTTGTTTTGTGATATCATCTTTTGTCGGGCCAAGGCCTCCGGTAGTAATAACCACATCGGCTACAGCAAGCGAAGATTCCACGGTTTGACGTATATCAGCTCCATTATCGCCAATTGTTGAGATACGAACAATTTCAAAGCCATAACGGTCTAGGGCTCGAGCTATATAGCCCGAATTTGTATCAGTGACTTTGCCAAGCAAAATTTCATCACCGATTATCACAATTGCAGCTTTCATTTCTAGTATATAAGGTGCTTAGACGGTCACTCGCGCAAACGGCACTTCGTCATAAGCACAGAATTTTTTATCTAAATATTTATAGTATCCGGCAATTGCAACCATTGCTGCATTGTCGGTTGTAAATGAGCGTTCGGGTATAAATGCTGTCAGACCACGCTTCTTGCAAAACTCAGCAACAGCATTGCGTACTCCTGAATTTGCAGAAACTCCGCCTCCTATAGCCACTGTTTTCACACCGGTCTGGTCAACAGCTTTTGCCAATTTATCAATCAAAATGCTGATGATTGTTGCTTGCAAAGATGCAGCAAGATCAGCCTTATTCTCTTCAATAAAATTGGGGTTCACCTTGAGATTATCGCGCAATGTGTAGAGGAACGATGTTTTCAATCCGCTAAAGCTATAATCAAGGCCGGCAATATGCGGTTTTGCAAATTTAAATCGTGTTGGGTCACCTTCTGCAGCAAGACGGTCAATATGTGGGCCTCCGGGATAAGGCAATCCCATCACTTTAGCACATTTATCGAAAGCCTCTCCGGCAGCATCATCAATAGTTTGTCCCAATACTTCCATATCATTGTAGTTGCGCACGAGTATAAGTTGTGAATTTCCTCCCGAGATGAGCAGACACAAGAACGGATACTCAGGCACTACATCCGTAGGCTCTCTACGTATAAAATGAGACAACACATGGCCATGCAAATGGTTCACATCAACCAACGGCGCGCGCAGTCCGAGCGACAATCCTTTGGCAAAACTTGTGCCCACCAACAACGAGCCCAACAAACCCGGACCTCGAGTGAATGCAATGGCACTTATATCATGTTTATCTATACCCGCACGACGCAATGCAGCATCAACAACCGGCACTATATTTTGTTGGTGTGCACGCGAAGCAAGCTCAGGCACTACACCTCCATACTCTTCATGCACACTTTGCGATGCAATCACGTTACTCAACAGCACACCATCAGCAATCACGGCTGCACTTGTGTCGTCGCATGATGATTCAATTCCAAGAATTATTACTTTACCCATGTATTATTTTTATCATTAAAAGTTATACCCTATGCCTATCGTTGCACGAAATGCAGAATTCGATTTCACTGCTGTGTAACCGGCCTCGAGTTTAACAGTTAGAGTTTCCGAAAGTTTTAGAGCCATGCCACCACCAACATTCAAGCCAAAACGAGCGGTGCGATTTGTCACATCTTTGCTCTTAATATCATCAGCTATTGAGCTATGAAACGACCATGATGAATAATCTAAACCAACATACGGATAAAACTCAGCTAATCCGACTTCTGCCAATGGAAAATGACAGTTTACATCAAGAAGAAAAGCATCGCGATGATCATTTCGGAATGCAACACTCATTTCCGGCGCCAACCGAAATCTTTCGGTAAACTGATATTGGAAAAACAATCCGGCTAATGCCGATTGATTTCTACTAACGTATCCGGTTTTCACACCAAAAGTTTTTTCATGATTGCTTGCCGATGCCTGCGGAGTAACAAACATCGAAGCGATGAACATAAGGCTTGCAAGAGCAATTAGACGTGGTTTCATGACAATTATTGTAACTATAGTAGTTTATATATACAGATAGCTCCTAGCTATCCGTTGCAAAGATACAAACTTTTATTAACACACCACATATCTATATATACTATTTAACTTTACCCTCTAAATATCACTTCCATATCTGCCACAGAATACGTCTCATAAAAATTTTTAATGTTAAAGTTTGTAAATTTATTTTGTTTTTAAATATTTGTAACTAATTTAGCACCGGATTTAGATAGAATCGTATCAAAATCCGAACTTCTCACCTAACTTATGCGTTATTCGCATAAAATATAATTTAACCTCATGATTTCACTTAAATCGACAAAACTAGAACGACTAATCCAATTAGGAACATCCCGAAAGAGATGCTCCCAATGCTTGTTTTGTCTACACTCAATCAATTTGACACTATCATAAAAAGCCCTTTAAATGGTAATAATTTAGATATATTAAACTCATGTAGGTTACGAAATTATTTAACCTATGTAGAAAAACGGGAGCTCGTGAGAGTCTCCGTTTTTTTATGCCTTGCCACAAAGTGCGTCGATTGCGTCAGCCCACGCCACTTACTTTTTACTTCTCTTTACTCCTTACTTCTTACTCCTCATCCCGATGTGCCGCCTACGTTGCAAACATGTCACTACTCCGTCTGCCGCCCGCATCCGCACGGCCACACACTCCAGTTGCAGCAGCCAAGACTATTATCTCGCTCGAAGAGCGTGCACTTTAGCTAGCCCCATAGTGCCGACGCAAGGAGGCTCTATGGGGTGGCCCGCACCCACACACCAACTTTCGAAGAAAGTTCTCGTGCATCCACCGCCCTCCTATATCTCCTATGGCTCCTATAACTTCTCTGACTCCTATGACTTCTATAACTTCTATGGCAGCGTCAGCCACCTCATCGCAGCGCAGAGCGTCAGCCTTGTAGGGGCGCAACTTCATTCACAGCTGTCCCAAGAAAAATTTAACATTAACGCTAATAGAAAAATGAAAGTTGTATCATGTCAATTTGAATGTTTATCAAATTGTTCATGCCGCGTAAATTTAATTTTACTATCCACAAATAACAATTTGCTAATCATCACTGAGGATTAAAAAATTTCATTTTCAAATGTACCGCGCACTAAAAATTACCGTATATAGTTGACTTTTAGCATTTAACCCTCAAATGTTAATGACTTTCTTGGGACAGCTGTGCAACTTCATTGCGCCCGCATCCGTATGGCCCACACACTTCCGCTCGGCTAACATCACTTCCTACGCCCGCATGTATTTTGGCCGGAGGCCATCGCACCCCGCGTCAGCCGCTCGTGTGTTTTTGGCCGGAGGCCATCGCAGCTCGGTGGAGCTGCGGCCCTCACGTAACCCCAGCCTCAAATCGTCGGAGACGATGCCGAGCTGGGGTATCGCGTCTACCCACAGCACGGCACTTCGGAGATGTGCCGCCTATGTTGCGACCACTTTTACTCTTTACTTCCCATCCCGATGTGCCTTCTATGTTGCGATTTTACTCCCATTCACGGCTTCCATTGCCATTCTCCGTGCCGGGAGGCACGAATTTGTAGGTAACCGGGCAGA
>CAZGAN010000090.1:0-8206 GCA_964523655.1 uncultured Bacteroides sp. | reverse complement strand
ACCGCAACCAACAAAGCTTGCGCAGCGGCGAAGAAGTTAGCATGCGCATGAACGCTGAAGGCGCTCGCGCTTGGGGCCGCATCACCGGTGCTAACGTAGGTAAAGCTATTGCTATCGTTCTTGACGACCAAGTTTACTCTGCTCCTAACGTTAACGGCGCTATCGAAGGCGGTCAATCTTCTATCACCGGTAACTTCACCGTTGAAGAAGCTAAAGACTTGGCTAACGTGCTCAAAGCAGGTAAAATGAAAGCCAAAGTCAACATCATCAGCGACATGGTTATCGGCCCGTCTCTCGGTCAACAAGCAATCGAAGACGGTATGGTTTCATTCGTAGTTGCTCTCGTGCTCTTGATGATCTTCATGTGCGTATTCTACGGCCTCATTCCCGGTATGGTCGCTAACCTCTGCTTGATCTTCAACTTGTTCTTCACATTCGGTATCCTCGCTTCATTCCAAGCTGTACTTACCATGTCAGGTATCTGCGGTATCGTACTCTCTCTCGGTATGGCTGTCGATGCTAACGTGCTCATCTTCGAACGCGCTAAAGAAGAACTTCGTGCAGGCAAAAACTCTCGCACAGCTATCGCCGATGGTTACGCAAACGCATTCTCTGCTATCTTCGACTCTAACTTGACATCTATCATCACAGGTGTTATCTTGATGTTCTTCGGCACAGGTCCTATCAAGGGCTTCGCCACAACCCTCATCATCGGTATCATCTGCTCATTCTTCACAGCAGTATATCTCAGCCGCTTGTTCTTCCTTTGGATTGCAAAAACAAAGACTATGGAGAATATGACATTCTCTACTCCTTTGTCTCGCAAAATGTTTGTTAACTCTAGCTTCAACTTCATTGGCAAACGCAAAGGCGCATTCACTGTTGTTGGTATCGTTGTAGTTCTCCTTGCCGCTTCTCTCTGCATCCGCGGTCTCAGCCAAGGCATCGACTTCTCTGGTGGTCGCAACTACGTTGTGAAATTCGAAAAACCCGTTAACACTACCGAAATTCAAAAAGCTCTCGCTCCCGAATTCGAAGGTGCAACTGTTTCAGTTATCACAATCCAAAGCTCTAACCAAGTTCGCATCTCTACCAACTACAAGATCAAGAACGACACTAAAGACACCGAAAAAGAAATCACCGACAAACTTTACAACGCTCTCAACCCCTGGTTGAACGGCATCACCGAAGCTCAATTCTCAACCTTCGATGCTGACCACGGCATTGTTAGCTCTCAAAAAGTTGGTCCTACAGTTGCTGACGACATGCGCACAGACGCTTACATCTCTGTTTCGCTTGCTATGATCGCTATGTTCCTATACATCTTGATCCGTTTCCGCAACGTAGCATTCTCATTCGGTGCTCTCGCAGCCGTAGCATTCACAGCATTCACAATCATTGGTCTCTACTCAGCACTCTGGGGAGTACTTCCCTTCGCCATGGAAGTTGACCAAACATTCATTGCTGCGATATTGACCGTTATAGGTTACCAAATCAACGATACTGTGGTTGTATTTGACCGTGTGCGTGAAAACGTAGGTCTCTATCCCAAACAAGACTTCTTCACCACAATCAACAAATCAATCAACTCTACACTCGGTCGTACAATCATGACATCATTGTCTACATTGCTCGTATTGGTTGTTATCTTCATCCTTGGTGGCGATTCAATCCGCAGCTTCGTATTCGCAATGATACTTGGTGTTATCATCGGCACATGTGCAACAATCTTCGTTGCATCGCCCACAGCATACCTTGTTGATGCTCGCAACAAAGCAAAAAAACAAGTCAAAGCATAAACAACACGGTTAACACCCTATAATCTCCAAAAGGCGAGCCAATCGGCTCGCCTTTTTTTTGCATGATTAACAACTATTTATTACCTTTACGACAGTAAACCAATTAAAATCGAAATATCAATGGACTTATTTAATGACGAATTTCAGCCGCTAAACGCATCACACAATCAAATCATCGACATACTAAATTATATGTTCAAAGATCTTGATGCTCAACAACTGGATCTACTTTGCTATTTTGCTTATACTTCGCCAAGCGCTGATCTCTCCAATTTGGAGCGCTACATTAAATATATCGACAACACGCAATCTCTTGATACGCTGAAAAAATGTGCCTTTTCATTGGTTGAGGATCATTTCTTAATAAGTCCATACTATAGTAGCTATTTCTATAGCGCATCAATAAACGGCACTTATGTTGTGCCCGCGTTGTATTATCTCATCACCAAACGTAGCAGTCTATACACAAAATTAAAACGTTCAAAAATATCGGTACGCACCGAGATAGAGTATCTTTGCCAAGTGATACAACACGTTTCACAAGGCATTGACTGCAAAAAAAAGCTAGGTAGATTTACGCTACCTGCCAACTATTATAGCTCTTACTACAACTTCTTGTTCTTTTTTCCCAAGATGCGCGTATTAGCAGAAGTTGTGCATCCCAAGTTCATCTATCGATTCATTTCTTACGCCATCAATTATGCTCAAGCATCTGACTTAACCGACTACATACCCTTACTAGAGCAATTATACGATAACATTGTTGACCGTCAAGACAAGACTTTTGCCGGCGAAGCTTTGGCTTATGCACGCTATTGCTATGACGGCACATACAAGGAGATTCCATCACCGTCTAGCTATTGGGGATACATACTCAATGGCTTACATTTGGCATTTAGCGGCGACAACGAAGCTGCTGCCGACTCCTTTGCCAAGGGTTTTAACTCTTACAATAAAGAGATTAGCACAACAGTGAAGAACGCGTATGCACTCACTTTGCCTGCCTACTTTTGCACCATCTGTTTTGCGCGCGGAATTAAACCGGCTCACAAAAACAGGTTTGCTACGCTTTCATCTAAATATAACGAAATAAGAGACATGAGTCTTAACTCGTCACGTATTCTGACTCTCTATTATGAAGACAACTCTCTGTTAAGCACATACGCCAAGCAATGGTGTAAAGACTTGCAAAATTCTTCTAGTAGCAACGGTTATGCACTCTGTCAATATGTTGCTAACTATCTTGGTTTGACAGATACGAAACCGTCTACGCCTATACAGAAACCAGCACACAAAATTTTGGTGCACGAAATGCGCAGCATGTTTTCTTTATCCCAAGACGAGCTTAATGAGTTGAATACTCTCTATGGCGATAAACCGCTGTTTGAACAAGTGAAATCTTTAAAGCCATGGGAGATAACACTCGACAAAGTGCTCCGTATCGCATCTACCGAAGTCGGAAACAAGAAAACCGATAAATCAGATTCACGCTTGATCTATATTGCTTCAAAATATCAAATAGTTGAAGTCTGCTCTCAATCACGCCTAAAATCGGGAGTGTGGGGTAAACCTCATGTTCTCTCGTTATCTCGAATTAGAGAAATTGAAGTCAACACGTTAAACAGCCATGATTTGCGCGTGCGCAGCGCACTTAAAGGTTATAATTCAACAAACGCTTTCGACTTCACATCAATCATGCCCGCGCTTGTGGGTTGCGACCGCGTGTTTGTTGATGTTGGCTCAAAACTCACACCGGCTATCGTTGACGAAGATCAGCCATACCTACTCCTTGAAAAAACAAAAAACGGTGAATTTCAATTCACCTCAAACATTAAATTGAAGGACATAAAATATGGAGATACCGTTTGTGTTGTAGAAAAATCACGCACACACTTCTCTGTTATAAAACTATCTAACGCACAACTCAACATATTTCTGCAACTGCTGCAATTGCCAAGTTTGCCTGCCGAGGCTGAACCGGTGCTGCGCAATTTCTTATCGAATATAAACCCGAAGATTGGCATTCACTCTTCTTCTATCGAAGGTGCAGAAACACTCAATTCTGTGCAAGGCGACCCGGAAGTGGTGATTCGCATTTATCCGGCTAACGACCTGACATTCACTATCGAATTATTGGTGAAAACAGTGAAGGGCGGATCCGAGCTATTCTCTCCCGGAAACGGCGACGCTATTGTGGTTGATATGGTTAACGGAGAGCGCTGCCAAGTTATGCGCAAAATATCGCGCGAGCGCACCCTGGCTAAAAATATACGTCAATTCGTTGAGGACTTAACCGATAGCGATTTTAGTGATGCTCAACTACAAGCCCAGCAAATGCTTGAACTGATTGAATATGTAAAAGATCAACCTGAATACTGCATTGAGTGGCCAAAAGGCGCGGAAATCAAGCTCAAAGTTGCTGATGAATCATCGTGGTCTTTTCACATGAAGAGATCGGAACAATGGTTTGACGTGGAAGGCGAAGTTTCGGTTGACGCAAACACTGTGCTATCGCTGGCTCAATTGCTCGATGCCGTTTCAAAAAACGATGGCAGATTCGTAAAACTCAACGATAACGATTACCTATTAATCTCTGAGTCTATTAAACGCCAACTGAAACGACTTAACGAGATAGCAACATCTAAAGGCGGCAAGGTGAAAGTGTCGCCACTGCAAGCTGCTGTTGACAACGACATTTTCGGTGACAACGGACTGGTCAAAGTCGACTCTGAGTGGACTAAGTTGCGCAACAAAATTATTGACAGCTACAAACAATCGCCGCGCATACCGTCTGCCCTACAAGCCGAACTACGCGATTATCAGCACGACGGATACCTGTGGCTGAAACACCTCACCGAATGGGGCGGCGGCGCTTGTCTTGCCGACGATATGGGTCTTGGTAAAACTGTGCAAGCTATCGCCTTTCTAATCTCTGAAGCAAAATCGGGCGCCGCTCTTGTTGTCGCTCCCGCTTCTGTGCTTCCAAACTGGCGCAACGAACTTGCTCGCTTTGCCCCGTCTCTTAATGTAAAGGTGCTAAACAACTCTAACGACCGCGCCAACGAAATTTTTTCTGCTAAGCCCGGTGATGTTGTGCTCACCACTTACGGTTTACTTATCAGTGAGGAAGATACTCTAATAAGTAGAAAATGGCACGTAGTGTGTCTTGACGAGGCTCATACCATTAAAAATCGCGACACTAAAATGTCGAAAGTGGCAATGAGATTGTACGCCGAAAAAAAATTAGCTCTAACCGGTACGCCCATTCAAAATCATCTTGGCGAATTATGGAACCTATTCCAGTTTCTAAACCCCGGACTTCTGGGCTCTCACGAGCAATTCCAACAAAAATATATCACTCCTATCGAGGTCTCGAGAGACAAAGACGTGCAACGTCAACTCAAACGCACCCTCGCACCATTTATGCTGCGTCGCACGAAAAAAGAAGTAGCTGACGAACTGCCTGACAAAACTGAAATTAAAATATCGGTTGATCTCACCAACGAAGAAACTGCCATATACGAGACCCTGCGCGTGAAAGCTGAGCAACAACTGCAATCGAGCGACAAAGTTGACGTCAATATACTTTCGCAAATCACTCAACTGCGCCGTGCCGCTTGCACCCCTCAGCTAGTAGCCAATGATTTCACCGGAGAAAGCTCTAAACTAAAAACCTTCATCTCGCTAGTTGACGATATATGTTCAACCGGTAACAAAGTACTGGTATTTAGTCAATTTACATCATTTCTCAAATTAGCAAAAGACGCGCTCGATAAAGTCGGGGTGCCATATCAATACTTCGACGGCTCAACAACTATTGCACAACGCGAAAAGATTATTGAGCAATTCCGCAATGACGACAATTGCCAACTATTTCTCATTAGCCTAAAAGCCGGTGGATTAGGTCTAAATCTCACCGAAGCAAACTACGTGATACACCTCGACCCATGGTGGAACCCCGCCATCGAGCAGCAAGCCACCGACCGCGCTTATCGCATCGGACAAAAACAAAAGGTCACGGTTTATCACCTCATCTCAGCCCACACCATCGAAGAAAAAATTTTGCGTCTGCATGCCACAAAGCGCGACCTTGCCGACCAGCTCCTTGAGGGCACAAACGTGAGCCACAAAATCACCGCTACCGAACTCCTCAACATGCTCTCGCAATAACCTACACCGATTTCAGCACCATCATCCCAAAAAGAAATTGCAATAAAAAATGCAAAAAGAAGCCGAAAATTTTGGCAGAACGAAAAAAACTCCTTACCTTTGCAGCGCATTTGCGAATAAGTGCAATGACTCCGTAGCTCAGTTGGTAGAGCAACTGACTCTTAATCAGTGGGTCGAGGGTTCGAGCCCCTCCGGGGTCACTATTTACTATATTGAGAATACTTACGAAAGTATATTATTAGGTTTGTTATGGCTCGAGCAATAGAGTTTGCTCATCCCATACTTGTTATAAAAGATTGTATCATTAATTTAATTTATTATGACTTACATTAAAAAAGCAGTTAAGTGGTATTTTGACCGCGCTGCACAAGTTTATGCTCTAACTTCAAACCCCTTGTTTGATCAAAAGGTTTAAGAGCTTTTTAGGATAAGTTATTAACCGCGACAACTACGGTACGACACAAGTCGAATCGTAGATTTTTTTTGCCCTTTTCCGAACCTCCACACTTAATTACTTTGTCATAAAATTACAATTTTAACACAAAATATTTGCTTAATTTCACTTTAAAACTGTAAATTTGCCAAACTTCTTGAATAAGACCTACATAATTTCTATTAACTAATAACACTTCCTAATCATGAGTGCTAATTCTATTAAAGCTGTCTTGCCTTTAGCAATTCTGCCATTGGTAACCGGCTGTATCGACGACAAATACGACTTATCAGACGTCGACACAACCACACAACTCAAGGTCAATGACCTCACGTTGCCAATCAACATTGACGCTATTCTTCTTAGCGACATCATTTCTCCTAAAGATGATGACCAAATCAAAGAAGTAACCGACATCAATGGTAATACGTTCTATGCCTTCACCGACAGCGGCGAGTTCTCTTCCGAACCCATCACCATTGATGAAGTGAAAATCTCTGCACCTTCGCTTGATTCGGCAAATACACCTATTCCAAAAGTATCTTCCGAGAATAACGGCACTACTGCTCGTTACAACTTCACCGAAATCGAGCGCACTTTCCACTACACTACAAATAGCGTTGATAAATCTATTATCGATATCAAATCAGCACAAACAACCCCACTCAATCTCGTTATCGAGTTCTATTGCCCGGGCGTCTCAAAAATAGCCTCTAAAACCGAGCTCGTTAACCTCAAAATAAAACTTATCAAAGGACTCACTGCCACTGCCACAGAAGGCTCCTACGACCCCCAAACTGGCATGTGGTCAATACCATCTCACGTCATGAGTGGCGAAAAAGCCGAGTTCACGCTCACAACCACCAATTTTGACTTCGATGCCGCCGGCATTGTCTTCAATCCTAATTCTCACTCACTCGATGTACCGGGCGAATTCACCGTCGTTTCCGGTGAATGTGTCCTCTCTTCAAACTCTGCTGAGTTACCCGACCAAATCACTTTCGCCACTAATTACACCCTTAACGATATCGACTTCAACGCTATCACCGGACGCATTAAATACGACCTCGACGGCATGAACGTTGACCCGATTAACCTCACAAATATTCCAGATTTCCTTAGTGGCGACGGCACAAACATCTTCCTCGCCAACCCACAAATATACGTCAATGCCAACAATCCCGTTGCTGACGACAATCTCACCTGCCAAGCCGGATTAACCCTCGTTGCTCAACGCCCGAGCCAACCAAACGTTCCCGACTACTCTTATTCAGCACTCGCTCCCATCAACATTGGCTACGACAAAGGCATCTCCGGCCCATACAACTTCGTGCTCGCCCCCAATCCCTCGGCTTCCGACATCAACATCATTAGCGACACTTACGCTCAAAATCTCAGCGGTATTTCATTCCCCGGACTCAGCGATATCCTCGCCGTGCCTTCTTCATCTACCCAAACTTCACTCCCCGAGCAAATCGGCGTCTCTTTCGCTAACCCGCAAATACCTGAAAGCGATGTCACTGATTTCAAACTCGGTCGCACCATTGATGGCATTAAAGGCTCTTACCAATTTATGGCCCCATTGGCTCTAACCGACGGCTCTCAAATCATTTACAGCCACACTCAAGACGGCTGGAACGACGAAGATGTTGACGCCATCGAAATATCTTCTATCACAATCACTGCCAACGCTACAAACAACACCCCGCTTTCTGCCGAAATTAAAGCATTTCCCATCGACATTAACGGCAATCACGTATCCGGTGTATCTATCACCGGCGCAAATGTTGAAGCCGGAGCCGTT
>CAZGAN010000089.1:0-8235 GCA_964523655.1 uncultured Bacteroides sp. | reverse complement strand
ACGATTCGATGTCAGCGAAGTCTTGCATGATGGGGGTAGAGTCAATCATACCCTCTAAGTTTTTAAGATCTGCCATATCTCTGAGTGTTATTTGTTTTCGGGTTTCATCATTTTAGACATCTCGATTTGTTGCTCGATTTGCTGTGACATCTGCATCATTTGGTTTACTTCTTGTGCAGGAGCAACATTGCTGCAGTGTGCTTTTACAGCGTTATCGATAGCTTTAGCTGTTTCAACGAATTTGGGGCCTTCTGTTGCGAGGTATTCGTTTTGACGGTCCATGATTTGTTGTTGGTTAGCCATGATTGCTTCTCTGTCTTGTACGAGGTCAGCAACTTTAGCGTAGAGTCCGCTTTGGAAGTTTTCAACAGCTTCTTTAGCTTTGTCGTTCCAGAACTCAGCGTATTGTTCTTGGAGTGCTTCGTTTTCGGTGTAGTAGTTGCTTTGTGCGCGAACTGTGAATACTACTGCTTGTGCTACGAAGAGAACAACTACGATTGATGTCCACCAGTTAGCGATTTTTTTGAGACGGGGCAACCATGTGTTGTTATCCCAACCGCATGTGTGGAACATTGACCAGAAACCGTGAGTCATGTGGAACCAAAGAGCGATGAAACCGATGATGTAAACAATCGGTGTCCAGATTTGGCTGAATGCCATTTGCAAGAATAGGGTACCTTGTGCGGGAGCAACGGGTGTGCCATCGAGAGCGGGGAGGCTTGCGAGCTCAGCGCCACAAAGCTCTTGAAGTTGCATTTTTGCCCAGAATTGAATGAGGTGGACAATCAAGAATGCAACCACAACGATGCCGAGAACGAGCATGTTTTTTGATGCCCATTCAACTTGGGGTTGGCGTGCTGTTACTGCGTAGCGGTCGTTACCACGAGCTGCGCGGTTTTGCAAAGTCAACCACACTGCATAGATGATGTGGATGATGAAAAGTGCTGCGAGGCCAATTGATGCAACCAATGCATACCAATTTGCACCGAGAAATTCGCAAACTGCGTTGTAGGCAGTAGGCCAAATTATCGCAACTGAATTCATCAACACGTGAAATGTTACGAATAGGACGAGGCAAACACCGGTGATAGCCATCACGAATTTGCGTCCTATAGATGATCTAAATAACCACATAAGAAGATGATTAGTGAAAAAATTATTTAATTGTTTGTAAATTAATTGTTTCGGATTTTTAAGGCTCGTATGTAGCACGGTGTTTTCTTAGGAATCGTACGTACACACGGCTTGTATTTTGCAAAGTTAAACCATTTTTAAAAGCCTAGCAAAAAAATAATGATTTTTTTCACTAATTTTTTATCAATAACACGTTTAAAATGCAAAACTGAGGGGTGAAATTGTCAGACTTCGTGACGAAGGTCGTAATTGTTGCGGAGCGCTTCGAAGGCTGACGGATTTTTTCGTAGGTTGTCTGTATCAACCTTCGGATTATAGCTCGCAAGCACGGCACGAACTTTAACAGTAGAGGGTGTTGGCTTGGGCGTTTCAACTGCGGGATGCACAGCCGGCAAGCCAAAGTATTCAGTCAATGCGTTGAGCACCATTGTTGTTGCACGCACCTTCCCTTCGTAGCTGTATCCGGCGATGTGTGGGGTGCCTATAGCGACGCGCGATAGTAGCGCTTGAGATATGGCGGGTTCTCCTTCCCAAGTGTCAATCACAGCATGACTAACTTGAGCTTTGTCAATCGCTTGCACTAAAGCGTTATTGTCAACAACTCCGCCACGAGCTGCATTTATGAGTATGGGGCAGCGGTGTAATGACGCAAAAAAGTTAGCATCAGCGAGATGATACGTGGCATCTTCGCCGGTGCGTGTGAGTGGTGTGTGAAAAGTGATGATGTCAGCTTTTTCGGCGATATCGGCGAGTGTGTGCCATTGGTCTCCGCCCTCAGCGCGTTGACGAGGAGGGTCGCACAACATCACACGCATATCGAGCGAGCGAGCCCAAGCTTCAACAATGCGGCCCACATGGCCAACACCTACAATCGCTATGGTGTATTGGCTGATAGGGCGGTTTATGAGCGAAGCAATAGAGGCAAAAACATATTGAGCAACGGCGGGAGCGTTGCAGCCGGGGGCATTAACGGTGTGAATACCGTTGTCAGCGCACCATTTGCGGTCAATATGGTCAACACCAATAGTTGCGGTGCCAACAAATTTGCATTTGCTGCCGGCAAGCAGAGCTTCGTTGCATTTTGTGCGAGTGCGCACTAGCAGTGCATCGGCATCGCTCACGGCCCCGGCATCAATTTTATCAGCTTCAAGATATTGCACTTCGCCGAACTGTTCAAGCAGTCCGCGCACAAAAGGGATATGACTTTCAACAATGAATTTTAGCTTATCACACTCCATACGTAAGTCGTTAAATATGTCACGAAAACTAAGGCAATTGCTATGTAGCTTTGTGCATTTTTTCGCCAAGTAAAAAATTTGCCAAGTTGAAACGCTGTGCAGAAAAAGAGAGTTGGCACGTAAGCGCTGATGTTGGTGAAGTCGGCGCATACGGCAATCAATGTGACTAGTGAAAGTATTGACATCGTGCCGTTTATGGCGCGCAGTCGTGCATTGTAGGCAATCATTTGCGGGAAGTTCGACACCCAGCTGATTATCAGCAGCAAGGCGGTGATACCTGCCGATGCAAACAACGGTAACTGCTCGTTAAAAGTGAATTCACCAAATATGCTTTCAAACTCTGGCATGTGTATCTGTGACGGATGAACCAAGCCACTGCCGAGGGCAATCCACCAAGGAGTGATTAAGCCCAATAAGCCTGCCACTATTGTGCGGCCCGAGAGTATGCGCATTTGAGCACATCCAATCATGAACACGGGTATGTAGAATGCGTAGCAGTATTGCGTGGTCGTCATAGCCGACAAGATGAGAAATATTGCAAACACATGGCGGGTTTCGTTTGGGGCGCCATAGGTTGAATAGAGCAATATCATGCATAGTAGCAATATCACACTCAGCGGCGTGCCCACAAGTTGTGTGAGCAGCACCGGAGCTGATATAGACATTGTGAGAAATAGCGAGGCATCGAGCAATGAAGTGGTGCGCAAAAGGTTGAATGTGCGATTTATCCAAATCATGAGCGTGGGTATTAGCAGTGTCGCCACAATGTTAACTATGAACGCTGTGGTGACGTTTGATATCCACAAGTTTGGCGACGAGAACACGAAACCACGGTCTTCGTCTATAATCTCAAATTGCGCATTGTTGAAGGCAACAATTGCGGTCAACACCACCAATACTGACATGATGGCACACATTGGTGATGAGTGCAAGAATCGAGTGATGCTCGCTGCTTTCATTTATAGAGAGTTTCTTATTTCATAAGTGCGGCCAAATCTTTACCGATGTCTCGGCGATAGTATTTGCCGTCAAAATCAAATTCATCAATAGCTTTATAGCTCTTAGCCAGAGCGTCAGCCATATCTTTGCCATAAGAGCTAACGGCAATCACGCGGCCTCCTGATGTGAGCAAGCTACCATCGTCAGTGCGTTTTGTGCCGGCGTGGAATAGGATGCTCTCTGCCGGGTTGAGATTTCCGGTGATGGGTAAGCCTTTGGGATATGAGCCGGGATAGCCACCTGAAACTGCCATAACGGTAACTGCAGTGCGCTCGTCAACTTCAGCAGCCAAGTCACCAAGATTGCCTTTGGCAGCAGCTTCAACAAGGGGCAGAAGGTCTGATTTGAGACGGAGCATAACAACCTCTGTCTCGGGGTCGCCCATGCGCACATTGTATTCTATAACCATCGGTTCGCCCTTAACCTCAATGAGGCCGAGGAAGATGAATCCGCGATAGGTGATACCTTCAGCTTTCAAGCCGTCAACGGTTGGACGTATGATGCGTTGCTCTACTTTTGCCATGAAAGTCTCATCGGCGAAAACAACGGGGCTAACAGCGCCCATGCCACCGGTATTGGGACCCGTATCGCCTTCACCAATGCGTTTATAGTCTTTAGCTACGGGCAAGATGCGGTATCCGCCATTTCCGTCGGTAAGAACGAATACTGAGCACTCTATGCCGCTGAGAAATTCCTCAACAACAACCGTAGCGCTCGATTTGCCAAACATGCCTGCTAACATTTCGCGCAAAGAGTTTTGCGCTTCTTTGAGGTCGTCGATAATCAGCACGCCTTTTCCGGCTGCCAAGCCATCGGCTTTGAGCACGTACGGTGGATTGAGCGTGGCAAGAAAAGCGCAACCTTCGTCGGCTGTTTCTGCTGTGAAGCTACGATAAGCGGCTGTTGGAATTGAGTGACGAGCCATGAAAGCTTTAGCAAAATCTTTACTGCCTTCAAGAGCTGCACCGGCTTTTGATGGACCAACTACCAAGACTGCAGAATTTTTCTCAGCGAAGTAGTCATAGATGCCGGCTACAAGTGGGTCTTCATTGCCAACAACTATAATGTTGATGTCGTTTTCACTAACAAAAGTTGCTATTGAGTCAAAGTCGAGGGGCGACAAGTTGACATTCTCACCATAATTGGCGGTGCCTCCGTTACCGGGGGCGATGAAAAACTTGCCCAACAAAGGGCTTTGGCTGATTTTCCAGGCGAGTGCCGACTCTCGGCCGCCCGATCCTAAAAGCAATACATTAAGTGTGCTCATAATCGGCTGTTTAAATTTGTTTTGTGTTATGTTTTCATACGCAACGAGGCGATAAAACATCATGTGCGCATTTGCTTGTGCAAAGTTATATCAATGATTTCAATTTCGCAAGTTGTAAAGTTGTGAAAACATCATCGTGATAGCATCGCGAAATAATTATTGTGAAAAAATGGTGTGAAAATCGTTTTTTTTTGTAAATTCGCAACTTGTAATCTTTTACAACAATTATGATTGAATTGTGCGACATACACAAATCGTTTGGTAAAGTAGAGGTGCTACGAGGCATCTCTCTCCAAATCACTCCCGGCTCTGTGACCTCAATAGTGGGTCCAAGTGGCGCCGGCAAAACTACTTTGCTGCAAATATTAGGAACACTTGACCGGCCGAATAAAGGGCGGGTGATATATGATGGCACTGATGTGTCAACACTCAACGACAAGCGATTATCGCACTTTCGCAATCAGAATATTGGCTTTGTGTTTCAGATGCACCGCCTATTGCCTGAGTTTACGCTGGAAGAGAATGTTGCCTTGCCGGCGCTATTGGCGGGAACTTCACGGTCAAAGGCTTTTGCCGAAGCTCGCCGATTGCTTGAAATGATGAATTTGTCTGACCGATTTAAGCATCGTCCATCGGAGCTTTCGGGCGGAGAAGCACAACGCGGAGCCGTGGCTCGAGCGCTAATCAATAACCCGACTGTGGTGTTGGCTGATGAGCCATCGGGCAGCCTTGACAGTGCAAATCGTCGCGAGCTTCACAAGTTGTTTTTTGATTTACGCGATAGTCTTGGCACAACTTTTGTTATTGTTACTCACGACGAGTCATTGGCCACCGACTGCGATAATGTGGTTCACGTTGTTGACGGACTCATTGAAAATGTGCAAACATCAGTTGTTGACGAACAAATCGAACAAGCCGAACAAAGTATTGACAGTACGAATAATATAGTAATATGAAACGTAATCAATTTTTATCTCTCATCTCTGCATCAGTTGCTATGATTTTTGCATCATGTAACTCGAGTAGCAGTGGCACAGACGACACAAGCGAAGAGTATCTTTATGACATTGTGACGTACACTGCATGCTCAGACAACGGTAGCTCTTACTCCGTGCAAAAAGATGACAACTCAACACCTGCGATTCTGACAGCTACACAACGCATTGACACAACTTACGTAAAAGTTGGTCAACGTGTGTTGATTGCTTATACCTTGCCCTCAGGCACTCCCGCCTACACAAGTTCTTCAATCACACTCAAAGGCTATCAAAGCATCATCAATGGCGCAATAGAGTCAACAACTTCTGCACCGACCAACGAAAGCCAGAATGTGGTGTCAGCATGGATAACAGGCAAATATCTCAACATCTACAGCCAGTGCGACGTGCGCTCAGCGCCCAAAACTTATTCACTCCTTTTGGATAAGAGCACTGCCGACAAAGAGTATCCAACTGTTTATCTCGTGTTTATCTCAGACAACACATTCTCTTCATCGCAAAAAAACATCTACGCATCGTTTGACATTTCAGAGTTGAAAAACAACTCTGCGTACAGCGGCTTTACACTCACCTGGAATCCCTACTACGGAAATGGCACAGGCACACAAGTGTTCCGCTTCACTAACGGCGCAGAAGTAATCAAGCCGTTGGAATAATTAGACTAGAAAACGTAACCATTTTAACCTATTAATAACAACCAAATAAAAAATTAACGAACATGGAAAAGAAACAAAACGAAATAAAAATTGAACTTACTCCCGAAGTAGCTGCAGGTCACTATTCAAACCTCGCTGTAATTGCTCACTCAGGTAGCGAATTCTATCTCGATTTCATCGCTGTAGCTCCCAACATGCAACAAGCTAAAGTGCAAACCCGTGTGATCATGACTCCCGAAAACGCAAAAAATCTTCTTTTCGCGCTTCGTGACAACCTCACAAAATATGAAGCTACATTTGGCGAAATCGAACGTAAACTTCCCAAAAATCAAACCGAAGGTAACAATAACAACGGCTTTACCGCCTAAATAATAAAATGAAATCAAACAATCTCACCATCTATAACTCGCTTACGCGTCTGAAAGAGACCTTTAAGCCGTTGCATCCCGACATTGTGGGCATGTACGTGTGCGGGCCTACCGTGTACGGTGACGGTCATCTCGGACATGCGCGTCCGGCAATCACATTCGACGTAGTGGCACGCTACTTGCGTCACCTCGGTTACAAGGTTCGCTACGTTCGTAATATTACAGACGTTGGCCACCTCGAACACGATGCCGATGACGGCGAAGACAAGGTGGCAAAAAAGGCTCGACTTGAGCAGTTGGAGCCAATGGAGGTTGTGCAATACTATCTCAATCGCTACCACGATGCAATGAATGCCCTCAATGTGTTGCCGCCATCAATTGAGCCGCACGCTTCCGGACACATCATCGAGCAGATTGAATACATCAAAAAGATACTTGAAGCCGGATATGCTTATGAAAGCGAAGGCTCTGTGTATTTTGATGTGCCTAAGTTTAATAAAGACTATGGCTACGGCAAACTTTCAGGTCGTAACATTGACGAGCTCCTCGCCACAACTCGCGCCCTCGACGGTCAAGCCGAAAAACGCAATCCCGCAGACTTTGCTCTTTGGAAGAAGGCAGCGCCCGAGCACATCATGCACTGGCCGTCGCCCTGGAGCGAAGGTTTCCCCGGATGGCACCTTGAGTGCTCAACTATGAGCGAAAAATATCTCGGCACTCAGTTTGACATACACGGTGGTGGTATGGACTTGAAGTTCCCTCACCACGAGTGTGAGATAGCTCAATCTGTGGCACACAATGGCTGTCCGTCGGTGAAAGTGTGGATGCACAACAACATGATTACTATCAACGGAAAGAAAATGGGTAAGAGCTTGGGCAATTTCATAACCCTTGAAGAGTTCTTCACCGGAAATCACCCCCTGCTCACACAGGCATACTCGCCCATGACCATCCGCTTCTTCATACTTCAAGCGCACTATCGCGGCACCGTTGACTTCTCTAACGAAGCCCTACAAAGTGCAGAGAAAGCGCTCGCTCGTATGCTCGAAGGTTATCGCCGTCTTGCTGACCTCAAACCATCTGCTACTTCTACTCTCGACACTAATATTGCCGACATAGAGAAGAAATGCTATGAGTCGATGGACGACGATTTCAATACACCTATGGTTATTGCTAACCTCTTCGACGCTTGTCGTCTGGTAAACCAAGTGAACGATGGAAAAGCAACAGCTACTGCTGAAGAAATTGAAGCCCTCAAGGCGCTTTTCAACACATTCCTCGTTGAAATACTTGGTGTGAAGACCGACTTGGTTGAAGGTGGTAACACCGATGCCCTCAAACCATTTGAAGACGCAATTGATTTGCTCCTTGACCTTCGCCGCGAAGCTAAAGCTCGCAAAGATTGGGCAATGAGCGATTTGATTCGCGACCGCCTTGCTGCAATTGGCTTTGAAGTCAAAGACACCAAAGACGGCTTTGAGTGGTCACTCAAAAAGTAATCGAAAATACCCTTAACCGATAGGTAGGTCAGAAAACACCCGTTTTCTGACCTACTTTTATTGTATCCCACCGGCT
>CAZGAN010000088.1:0-8259 GCA_964523655.1 uncultured Bacteroides sp. | reverse complement strand
GACGGCAAAAAATGGCTCGGCACAGCTGTTGACCCCGTAAAAGACCAAACCGACTTTTTGGCGCGCATCAGCTATGACCAACTCAAACACCTCATTTTCCCCATCGGAGACATGCCCAAAAGCCAAGTTCGCGAAATCGCTATGCAAACAAAAATGCCTAACGCTTTCCGCAAAGACTCTCAAGGCATCTGTTTCTTGGGCAAAATAAATTATAATGATTTCATTCGCCGCCACCTCGGTGAGCGCCCCGGTGCTATTATTGAAATTGAAACCGGACGCAAACTCGGTGAACACAAGGGATACTGGTTTCACACTATCGGCCAACGCAAAGGCTTAGGCTTGAGCGGTGGCCCGTGGTTCGTTGTGAAGAAAAATGTGCACGACAACGTGGTTTACGTGTCAAACGGTTACGACACCGAAAAACAATACGGACGCCAACTCCACTTGGCAGAAATGCACTTCATCACCGAAGACCCTTGGGGCGAAAAATGCGACAGCGTAGATATCACCTTCAAAAATCGTCACATGCCTAACTTCATGTCAGCTAAACTGACACGCATTGACGATGGCGAATACGTGATTAATAGCGACGAACGAGTGCAAGGCATTGCACCCGGACAATTCGGCGTTATTTACACCCCCGACAAACGCATCTGCCTTGGCTCGGGCATCATCACCGGTCGCAGCATCGTTGTTTAATCGCTTAATTCTATGAAGTAGAAATGGAAAACCGAGTGAAACTTAGCGTGATGGGCATCAGTTACTCGCCCATGCAAAATGGAGCCTTCGCACTGCTTTTGGCTGTGGAGGGCGATAGCAAAGTGCGCATACCGGTAGTTATTGGTGGCGCCGAAGCTCAATCTATAGCCATACGTCTTGAACGTGTTCACACTCCGCGACCGCTCACTCACGACTTGTTTTGCAGCTTTGCACATGCCTTTGGCGTGGAGCTAAAAGAGGTTTTCATCTACAAATTTGAAGACGGCATTTACTCATCAGAACTCACTTTCACCGACGGCACACGCACAATCGGAATTGACGCCCGCACCAGCGACGCCATTGCAATTGCCATGCGTGCCGACGCTCCTATCTACACCACTCAAGCCATTGTCGACGAAACAGGCATTGAGCTCGAAGAAGTTGAAATTGACAGTGACTCCTTGCACCCGGAAGAAACCGGGAGCAAATTTGATGTTGACGACGACGATGATGATGACGATGATCCTCCAACCAGTGAATTAAACGTTGAACAGTTGGAAACGCTACTCGCCAAGCTTATTGAAGACGAAGAGTACGAAGAAGCCGCTCGCATCAGCACTATCATACAACAGAAAAAGAATAAACCATAAATTTATCACATAAATAACACATTAATAAATATAGTATAGCCATGAATGGTATCAAAACGCGATTAGGCATATTAAATTTCCTAGAGTTCGCTGTGTGGGGCGCATATCTGACCTCACTCGGCACTTTCTTGGCAAGTCACGGCTTAGCCGGCAACATTGGCTGGTTTTACGCTGTGCAAGGCATAGTGTCAATATTCATGCCCGCAATCATCGGTATTGTTGCCGACCGCTGGGTGCAAGCGCAAAAAATGCTCAGCATTTGCCACGTGATGGCAGGTTTATTTATGGCAGGTGCCGGATGGTATGCCATGAATGCCGGTGACGCTGTGCAATTCACACCACTCTTCACCCTATACTCAGTCTCTGTGGCATTCTTTATGCCCACAATCGGTTTGAGCAATTCAGTGGCATACTCGGCACTCAATCAAGCCGGTCTCGACACCATCAAGCACTTCCCGCCAATTCGTGTGTTTGGCACCATCGGCTTTATCGTTGCAATGTTGATAACCAACTTTGCAGGATTCCAGGCAACAAGCACACAAATGATATTTTCAGGCATAGTAAGCTTTGTATTAGCCATTTACGCACTCACAATGCCGGCATGTCCCACTAGCGTTGACGGCGACAAAAAGAGCATTGTTGACGCTCTCGGATTGCGCGCCTTCACTCTGTTTAAAGATAAGCGCATGGCAACATTCTTTATATTCTCAATGTTGCTCGGCGTATCTCTTCAAATCACCAACGGTTTTGCCAATCCGTTTATTTCAAGCTTCGCCGATATACCTGATTTCGCTGACGCATGGGGTGCTAAAAATGCTAACGCACTCATCTCACTCTCGCAAATGTCGGAGACTCTCTGCATACTGCTCATACCGTTCTTCCTCAAGCGCTACGGCATCAAGGTTGTCATGGCTATTGCTATGATTGCCTGGGTTTTGCGTTTCGGATTTTTCGGCATCGGCGACCCCGGCAACGGTGTGTGGCTACTCATTTTGTCAATGATTGTGTACGGTGTAGCATTCGACTTTTTCAACGTGTCAGGTTCACTATACGTTGACCAACAAACCGACCCGTCAATTCGCTCATCAGCACAAGGTTTGTTTATGATTATGACCAACGGCATAGGCGCTACCGTGGGCACTCTCTGCGCACAAAAAGTGATTGACACATTTGTGCTTACCCAGCCCAACGGCACCGTTGAACAAGCTGCCGGATGGAGTCACGCTTGGCTCATTTTTGCTGCTTACGCTGCAGTTGTTGCCGTGCTCTTTATACTCATATTCAAAGCTCCAAAAGAAAAAGAACAACTATAAGATTATATATGATTCAATTTTTCGCTCCCGACATAGAAAGTACACTTTGCTTGCCCGAAGCTGATTCGGGACATGCAGTTCGCGTGCTACGCATGCAACCCGGCGACGAGCTTCAAGTTGTAGACGGCCGCGGACACCGATTCTTATGTCGTCTGCTTGACAACCACAGCAAACACGCTGCCATTGAGATAGTTGAACGCGAAGACATCGCTCCGGTGTGGCAAAACAACATCACCGTCATGGTTGCGCCAACAAAAAACAATGACCGCATGGAGTGGCTTGTTGAAAAATTGGTTGAAATAGGCATAAACCGCATTGTGCCCGTGCGCTGTGCTCGCAGTGAGCGCAAGGAGATTAAGCGCGAACGGCTAGAGAAAATTGCCGTCTCAGCGATGAAACAATCGCTCAAAGCAACTCTACCCGAAATCACGGAAATGATGCCTATTGCCGAAGCGCTGCGCTCTTTCGACGCACCGCAAAAATACATGGGATATTGCGACGACAATGTTGAGCGAAAGCTCTTTGCCAAGCAATATCAACCAAATGTTGACGTGATAATACTCATCGGCCCCGAAGGTGATTTCTCTCCCGCCGAAGTGCAAGCCGCAATAAGTGCAAAGTATGTGCCCGTAACAATGGGCGACAACCGTCTGCGCACAGAAACCGCAGCTCTCGTTGCTTGCGACACTTGCCATATTATCAATCAAATTAACTCATAACTGATAAAAACATTCACTAACATACACAATGAACACTCTTGAATATCTAAAATCGTCATCAACAAACAACTTCTTCCTTCTCGCCGGCCCGTGCGTGATTGAAGGTGAAGACATGGCGCTTGATATTGCCTCTAAAATTGTGCCTGTTGCTCAAAAACTTGGCATACCTTACGTTTTCAAAGGTAGCTATCGCAAAGCTAACCGCTCTCGCATTGACTCTTTCACCGGCATCGGCGACGAAAAAGCTCTGAAAATTCTCGCAAAAGTTGGTAGCGAATTTGGCATTCCAACGGTGACTGATATTCACGAGCCACACGAAGCGGAAATGGCTGCCGAATACGTTGATATACTCCAAATTCCCGCATTCCTTTGCCGTCAAACCGAGTTGCTCATTGCCGCAGCTAAAACCGGCAAAATGGTCAACATCAAAAAAGGACAATTCCTCGCGCCCGAATCAATGCACTTTGCCGTTGACAAAGTGCGCGATGCAGGTGGCGAAATGGTTGCCGTCACCGAACGCGGCACAACCTTCGGATACGGAGACCTCATTGTTGATTATCGCGGCATCCCCACAATGCAAAAAGCAAACGTGCCTGTGATTGTTGACGTGACACACTCTCTGCAACAACCCAACACCGGCGGCGGTGTGACAGGTGGTCGCCCCGACATGATTGAGACTATTGCTCGTGCTGCTATTGCCGTAGGTGCCGATGGACTTTTCATCGAAACGCACCAAAACCCCGCTGTTGCTAAAAGCGACGGTGCAAACATGCTCCGCCTCGAATTGCTCCCAGAGTTGCTCGAACACCTCTCTGCAATACGTCAAACCATAAACAGATTTTGAATACATACACAACATAATTTATGAAGCTATTACACACAATACTTCCGGCGTGTGCTCTCTCGCTGTTGCTCGCTGCGCCGAAAGCTAATGCTCAAAAAGGCATCGACAACCCTATCACACGTGCCGTTATTGAAGTTTACGACAAACAGCTCAAAGAAGACCCTACTGATTACGAAACTTGGTTGCATCGTGCAAATGAATATTACAGTCACAGCGAATACATGCGTGCGCTCAGTGACGTTGACAATGCTCTCAAATACGTTCCTGCAACTGAAACCTCTACACGCGAACAAGCATATTTGCTCCGCGCTAACATCTACCAACAAACAGGTCGATATGAAGACGCTCTCACCGATTTAAATTCGGTGCTCGCCATCACTCCCGATTCATACGTTGCTGTCTACCAACGCGCAAACGTTGAGTACGAGCTCGGCAAATACGCCGAAGCTAAAGTAGACTTCAAACGCATGCAACGTCTCACCACTCGCAGCTCCGAAGCTTACATCGGACTTGCTCGCTGCGCCGTGAAAGAGAACAACCTCGGACTTGCCAACGAATACCTCGACCAAGCCGTGCAAATCGACCCTAACAATTCTGACTACTACGTGCGCCGCGCTTCGGTACGTCAATCTATGGGCAACGACCAAGGAGCTGTTGAAGACCTCATTGTAGCCCTCAGCACCGATAGCAAAAACGCTCGCGCAACACAAGCTCTTGTTAACTACGGCAACACTAACTATCCCGCTGTTATTGCCGGCTTAACATCAGCTATGGCTTCTGCTCCCGGCGTTGGCATGTACGTCTACCTTCGCGCTGTGATTGCTCAAGCTCACTATCGCTACCCTGCTGCCATTGCCGACTTCCAAAAAATCATCGACGAGCAGCTCTACAACTACCACGGCATCTACGCATCGCTCGCTGAATGTCAATTTGCCCTCGGTGAATATCAAAAAGCTCTCGACAACATTGAGCAAGCCATCTCTATGGACAACAATGTTGCCTCTCACCACGTGCTCAAATCGCAAATACTTCGCGCTATGGGACGCAGCGATGTTGCTTTGAGTTCTGCTCTCAATTCAACTGTTGTAACTCCAGGTTTGTCTGCTCCGCTCGTAGAAATGGCGCTATGCAAAATAAACCTCAAAAAATACGACGAAGCATCTGACCTCATTGGCGAAGCTATGCTTTCCGACTCTGAGAATCCAAACATCACCATACTCCGTGCTTGGTTGCTCGAAAATCATCTCAATCAACCCGTTGCTGCTAAACAATACTACAACAACGCTGCACAGCTCGATTTCGATGACAACAACGTGAACTCTTTGCGCGGATTTGCTCTGCTCTTTGCCGGTCAAAAAGACCAAGCAAAAGCGTGGATGGACAACATACTCGACACCGTTACCGACAACGACGGATACATCAACTACATGGGCGCTTGCTTCTACAGCATCTACGGCGACTCTGACCATGCATTCCAACTCGTTGAAAAATCGCTCGCTGCCGGATACGCAAACTATCACAACTGGACATCGTTCACTGATAGCCCCATCAACGTGTCAGCAATTCGCGATGACTTGCGATTCATGCAAACACTCTCACGCTACAACGTGATTTTCAACAAATAAACATCAATAAGCGTTAGCTATTGACACAGACCATACAGATCACACTCGCATGAAACGAATGTTGCTCATAATCAACCCCATTTCGGGTACCACTAATAAACGTGGTTTGGCTGCTCGCATAGTTGAACAACTGGCAGCACACAACATCACGGTTGACATCGCCGAGACAACCTGTCGCGGCGATGCCACACGCTTGTCGCGCGAAGGCGCAGCAGCCGGTTATGATGCAATACTCGCTTGCGGTGGCGATGGCACAGTCAACGAAACAGCCCGTGCGCTTGCCAACACAGGTGTCACCATGGGCATAATCCCAGCCGGCTCAGGCAACGGCTTAGCTCGTCACATTGGCATACCTATCGACCCAATGCTCTCGCTCGACACCATCATTGCCGGGCACATCAACGATTGCGACTACGGCACCGTCAACGAACACCCGTTTTTCTGCACATTCGGTGTAGGCTTTGACGCTGCTGTCTCCGACCGTTTCGCTGCCAGCGGCCAACGCGGCAAAATCAGCTACATAAAAAGCGCATTTGAAGAATTTATCAACTTCAAATGCACAAAATACACACTCAAAGCCGATGGCCAAATAGTGACCGACGACGCGTTTCTCATTGCCTGTTGCAACGCTTCGCAGTATGGCAACAACGCCTACATAGCCCCTCACGCATCAATCATTGACGGCCTGCTCGATGTCATTGTCATACGCAAAGCCTCAATCTTGCAGCGTGCCCTACTCGGCATTGACCTCATTTCAGGCACTATCGACCAAAATAAGCTCATAGAAACCATGCGCGTCAAAGACGTTGTGATTGAGCGCTCAGCTCCCGGATCAGCCCACATCGACGGCGAACCCGTGACACTTGGCGAACACCTCGAAGTGAAATGCCATCCCGCTGCATTACGACTTTTCACACCAACAATTCAAGACGGATTTAAACCCTTTATCACCCCTGTTGAAGACCTACTCAGAGACCTTAGCATCAAGATAAATTCGGTGCTAAAACAATAAACTGAGACACCAAGCAATTTGTTACATTACGGTTACAGTTAGCACTTATTCTAGCTAAGTTAACGTTTATTTGCATATTTATGTCAGAAATCGACCAAACTATCGCGAAATTAACGCGATAAGTTAGTTAAAGCCAATTAAAATGCTTAACTTTGCAAGAACTAAAGACGTAAGAAATTTATACACATTTTTTCCTTATATGAATATTATCAAAAAAACCATCACACTTGCCGACGGTCGTGAAATCACACTTGAGACCGGTAAGCTAGCAAAGCAAGCTGATGGAGCGGTTGAGTTGCGTATGGGCGGTACTATGCTCCTCGCAACTGTTTGTTCGGCTAAAGAAGCCGGTGAGGGAGTTGACTTTATGCCCCTCCAAGTTGAATACAAAGAAAAATTTTCGGCAGCCGGTCGTTTTCCCGGCGGTTTCCTCAAGCGCGAAGGTCGTGCAAATGATTATGAAATTCTAACTTCGCGTCTCGTTGACCGCGTATTGCGTCCGCTGTTCCCCGATAACTACCACGCTGATACATTTGTCAACATCACCATGTTCTCTAGCGATGGCGTTGAAATGCCCGATGCTCTTGCCGGTTTGGCTGCATCTGCTGCCCTCGCAGTGAGCGACATACCTTTTAACGGCCCCATCTCTGAGGTTCGTATCGCTCGCGTTGACGGCGAATGGGTAATCAACCCAACTTTCGCTCAACTCGAAAAAGCTGATATGGAATTGATGGTCGGCGCAACATACGAAAACATCATGATGGTTGAAGGCGAAATGAACGAAGTTTCAGAAGCTACACTTCTTGAAGCTCTCAAAACCGCCCACGCTGCCATCAAAGAGCAATGCCTCGTGCAAAAAGAACTCGCTGAAGCTGCTAACGCTCTCGTGAAACGCGAATATTGCCACGAAGTAAACGACGAAGACTTGCGCAAAGACGTGCACGAAAAGTGCTACGAAAAAGCATACAAAATTGCTCAAGCCGGTAGCACCGACAAACATTGGCGCCAAGACTCTTTCGACGCTATCTGCGACGAATATATCGAATCTCTTCCCGAAGAAGAACGCGACGAAAAAGCTCCCCTCGTTAAACGCTACTACCACGACGTTGAGCGCGAGGCTGTGCGCCGTTGCATTCTCGACGAAGGCATTCGCCTCGATGGCCGCAAAACAACCGAAATTCGCCCCATCTGGTGCGAAGTTGACTACCTTCCCGGCCCTCACGGATCTGCAATCTTCACACGTGGTGAAACTCAATCATTGTCAACCGTAACCCTCGGCACAAAACTCGACGAAAAAATTCTCGACGACGTGCTCAACCAAGGTCGCGAACGTTTCCTCCTTCACTACAACTTCCCTCCCTTCTCTACCGGCGAAGCTAAAGCTCAACGCGGCGTTG
>CAZGAN010000087.1:0-8335 GCA_964523655.1 uncultured Bacteroides sp. | reverse complement strand
AGCCGACTTTTCCTATAGTTATATGTATGTGTTTGAGCTTGCTTAGTTGCCCATGGTGCGAAGGAGCTCGTCGTTGTCTTTGGTGCGCTCCATGCGATCTTTGATGAATTCCATTGCCTCAATAGAGTTGCGGTCGCCGAGGAAGCGGCGCAAAATCCACATGCGGTTGAGGGTTTCGGGGCGAAGGAGAAGATCGTCGCGACGAGTTGATGAAGCCATGATGTCGACAGCGGGGAATATGCGTTTGTTAGATAGCTTGCGGTCGAGTTGAAGCTCCATGTTACCTGTGCCTTTAAATTCTTCGAAGATAACTTCGTCCATCTTAGATGAAGTTTCGGTGAGAGCAGTAGCAATGATGGTGAGCGAGCCGCCACCTTCAATGTTTCGGGCTGCACCGAAGAAACGTTTAGGCTTTTGAAGTGCGTTAGCGTCAACACCACCTGAAAGTATTTTGCCCGATGCGGGAGCACAAGTGTTGTAGGCACGAGCGAGGCGAGTGATAGAGTCAAGCAGTATGACAACATCGTGGCCACATTCCACCATTCGTTTAGCTTTTTCGAGCACGATGCCGGCGATTTTCACGTGGCGCTCAGCGGGTTCGTCGAAAGTAGAAGCAATAACTTCAGCGTTAACACTACGGCGCATGTCGGTAACTTCTTCGGGACGTTCGTCAATGAGTAGAATCATGATGTATGTCTCGGGATGGTTTTCGGCAATTGCATTAGCAACGTCTTTGAGGAGAAGTGTTTTACCTGTTTTTGGCGGTGCAACAATGAGACCGCGTTGACCTTTACCTATAGGAGCAAACATGTCGACCACGCGAGTAGAGATGTTGTTTGTAGTTTTGCCACCGGTGAGGTCGAATTTCTCGTTCGGGAATAGAGGTGTGAGGTGTTCGAAAGCCACGCGGTCGCGCACGAAACGCGGAGAGCGACCGTTTACGCTAAGCACAGTTGTGAGCGGGAAGTATTTTTCGTTTTCACGCGGGGGACGAACAGTGCACTCAACAACGTCGCCGGGTTTGAGACCGTATTGTTTGATTTGTTGTTGTGTGATGTAAACGTCGTCGGGAGAGGGGAGGTAGTTGTAGTCACCAGAGCGGAGGAAACCGAAACCTTGCGGATCGAGTTCGAGAACGCCCATGGTTTGTATGATGTTAGCAAAGTCGTAGCGAGCATCGGTGAGTCGAGGGTCGCGTTGAGCTTGTGCATTTTTATTTTTCTTATTTTTCTTACCTTGTCCGGGCAAAGTAACCACTTGGTTGTTTTGTGTGGGCTCACCAATGTTGATGGGTGAGAGATTTGCCGGGATTGGTTGAGGAGCGGGTGCGGGAGCCGGGTTTGCTGCTTGTTCGGCAGCGCGAGCAGCAGCTTCTTCAGCAGCACGTGCGGCAGCTTCTTCTCTTTCTCGTTGAGAGCGAGGCATGAAAGTGCGACCGCCACCACCGGCGCCAAAGAATGAAGAGAATGAAGAGTCTGCGTCTTCTTTTTTAGCGGGGCTGTGGGTGAATACTTTCGGATGCTGGGCTTTCTCGGGTTCGGGAGCAATAGCCGGCTCTACTTGCTCGATGATTTCGGGTGCATCATCGTCTTCTTGTTCGGCTTTGATATCGTTGTCGATAGTTTCAGTGTCGGTAACAATATTTTGAGCCTGGACGTCTTGTTTACGAGGACGACCGCGGCGCTTTTTCTCAACCGGAGCGGGAGCTTCAGTGGCTTGTGCGGGTTGAGCGTCGGGTTGTTCGGCTAAGGGAGCGTTTGTTGTTTCGGCAGTCGGTTCGGCTTGAATCTCGGTGGTAGCATCGGGGTTTTTCTTTTTGCGACCACGTTTTTTGGGCTGATCGGTGCTAGCATTAGCATCAGTTGTTTCGGCTGTCGAATCGGGATTATTCTGACCATCGGCATTTTTAGCGCGTTTTTTGCGAGGTTGACGTTGTGCATTAGCGGTAGCTTTGTCAATAGCTTGTTGGTCAAGAATTTCGTAGATGAGATTTTCGCGTTGAGCGATGTCAATTTTCTTGAGACCAATAGACTCGGCGGTTGACACGAGGTCAGTGTCGGTCATGTTCTCTAATTCAGTGATGTTATACATATAACTATAATGCGTAAAAATATGCGGGATATAGATGTAACAGTCGTTACATACAAATAGTCACAGATACAAAAGGAGTGACGTCTTATTCTATTGGAAAAATGCCCCGGAGTTATCTATACCGGCAAAAGATTCACAAGTTGCCAACATGGGTGATAAAAGAGGTTGCGTTACGAGCCCACAAAGTAGCATTGCTAGCAGTGTAGAACATAAAACGTTGATTTATCAGTTGGGAAAAGCGTGAAAAATAGAGGAACTATAAATAAAAAGTTTGTAGTTATACGGTATGAAGGATAAAATCAATCAAGAAAGAAAAAAATTCAAAGCGGAAGATTGATTTTTAATCCGGGAACGAATTATAGGCTTTGTGTTGTTTGTTAAAAACATCGCAAAGATACAATTCTTTTTCTAAATAACAAAGCTTTAACGAAAAAAGTTGCATATTTTTTAAGCAAATTAATTGCGACGCATGAAAATGAGTATAGCTGTGGCTATCAATAGAGTATAAACTGAAAGTATGACCCAAACCGATTGCCAATCGCCCACAAGTAGAGCGCGGTTGTCGACAACTCTCCAAGTGCAATGTCGGCTGATTATTGCGCCTGCACCAAACATGCCGATTGTTGAGCCTATGCCGGTGTTCATCATCATGAGAAGTCCTTGTCCGAGAGCTTTATGATCTGTGGTGGTGCGACTTTCAACGTACAACATTCCGGCTACATTGTAGAAATTAAAGGCAAATCCAAATATAATCATTGAAAGTATGAGCATCCACAGCCCTTGCCCGGGATTTCCGAAACCGAATAGTGCAAATCGCGCTGACCAAGCTATGAGAGCGAGAAATATTGTTAGCCTGATGCCAAGTTTTCGCAATGTTATACCAACAAGAAGTATGCTTGCTGCTTCAGAGATGTTTGACAGCGAGAATAGCATGGTTGAGTTTGCTGCGATGGCCGATGTTTCATATTGTGGAAGTGCTGCAAATTGAGAAATGTATGAAGTGGCATATCCGTTGCCAATTTGAGTGCATACGCCAATCAATATTGCGAAGATAAAAAACGTGCGCAGTTCGGGTTGCTTGAAAAGTTTGAATGCATCAAACCCGAGTATTTGCGTTAAAGATTGCGATTTTGGATGTGCGCGATGTGTGGCGTGTTCCGGGAGTAGTATGGCGTAGGCAGCTGTGATTATGCCCATAATTGCGGTGGCAAGAAGTTGCATTGATGTGTATTGAAAGCGGTGAGGAGCGTACTCGCTGGCTTCATTGAGTGTGAAACCTATGTGGCCGTTATGTACATACGCACTATTCACAAACCACATGGCAGCAACAAAGCCGATTGTACCCCACATGCGTATGCGCGGAAAAGCTTTTGACGTTTCCTTGCCGTGAGCTTTTATTTTTGAGAATGCAACGGTTGTGGCAAGAGGTATGGTTGGCATGAAAAAGGCGAGAAAGCAAATGTAGAGAGTGTAGAATGGTGTGAAGTGCATTTGCCGATGGGTGACGGCATAGAGCCATGCACCAAACATGAATATTGCTGCAACGAAGTGGCACGTGGCAAGCATGCGCCGTGGCGTTGAGTATTGATCGGCAATGTGGCAAAGTATTGCGGGCGATAGCAACGACATGATGCCTGTTGAGGCATATATCAAGGCTATATGGTCGCCGAGCCCGGCAGTGCCCAGCAATTGTCCGAGGCTGGTAAGATAGCAGCCCCAGACACTGAATTGCAGGAAGAAAAGAAGACTAAGAGGGAAAAACATGGTAACGAGAGAGTGCGATTAGAGTTTTATTGTGATGCCGCCGATGATAGTTGTGCCGGGCATGGGACAGCCGTAAATTATTTCGTAGTGCTTGTTGGTGAGGTTGTCGAGCTTCACAAATGGGGCTATATTTTCACCGTAAGCTATGCGAAAGTTGAGCAGCGAATAGTTTTGCTTGCTGTCAGCACCGGTGTTTAGCCGCCAAACGCTATGCGATTGCAGCGTTGCCGATACGCCTTTGTTTGTGTATGTTATTTGTGCGTTTAGCATATTTTTTGGCGCATAGAGCAGATTTGTGCTCGTTGTGTATAAATAGCTATAACCGATATTTGTTGAAAACTTGCGGTTGATAATGTACTTTGTCTCAAATTCAAAACCTTTGTTGCGAAAATGCCCGGTGTTCATGTTTTTCGCTCTGCCGTCAATGTATGCAGTTTGAATCATGTTTTTAGCTTCGATGAAGAAAATGGACAGACAAAGGTCAAGATGTTGATTGATTAAGCGTTTGCGCAGTTCAAGTTCGTAGTTATATAGATATTCGGGCTTGAGATCAGGATTCGCCGGCGAACCAATATAAAGCTCGCGAATATTTGGCGCACGAAAGCCTTTGCTGAATGAGAAGCGCACGTGGCTGTCGGTGAGTGGGCGTATGATGAATCCGGCTTGAGGAATGGCAATATTTCCGTACGAGCTTCCATGCTGTATGCGCACTCCGGCATTGAGGCTGAGCATTTGTTCCACAAAACTCTGTTGCATTAGTGCGTAAGCGCCCACTTCGTCTTCATTTTTGCGTATGCCATTGGTGATGTGTCCGCCCCAATGTTGATAACTTGCGCCAACCGAAAGATTATTATCGCGCCATGGCGATGTGGTTTGATAAAACATGATGCCAAAATTGTGGTCGGCAGCGCGAAATATAGAATCTACAGGAGTGTCGTCGGGAGCATAGCCATCGCTGATTTTGTGGTTGCCGTGATTGAGATATACGCGTAATCCGCCATCAGCAAAGCCTAAATGGTTTTTGATATACGCGCCAACGGTGTATCTTGAAATTTGTGTCCACATATCGATAAGCGGATTTTGCTGCGTGCCCGGAAAATTAGCCTTTGATTGTGTGGCTTCAAGACTTGACCCTATTTCATATTTTAGCGATGGCGTGAACTGAATTTGTGCGTACTCGGTAGCTTCCCAAAAATCGCTGCCGGCACGGTTGCCGTTACTACGGTTGATTTGAGCAGCAGTGTTCGCTTGCCATTTGCCTTTTCGCATGCCTGTCGATAAGTCAAATTTTTGTGTTGAAAAAGAACCTATCGCAGCGCGTGCTCTGCCGTATGTGCCATCTTTCTCGGCTCGCTTTGTGATTATGTTTATAGCGCCGCCCATGGCATTCGAACCATAGATGAGCGATGCCGGGCCTTTCACCACATCAACGCGCGAAACGTCAACGGAGGCATACGTGTCGGCAAGAGAGTGGCCGTATATACCTGCCCACTGCGGCTGCCCGTCAATTAGAAACAACACTTTGTTGCCTTGCCCAATGCCGCGTATATTTATTGTACCTGCCGACCCTGTTGATACTCCATATCCGGCAAATCCTCGTTCGGTGACAAACAATCCGGTGACGTTATCAGAAAGAATTGGAAGCAGTGATGACTCTGCCGACTCCTCAATTTGTGCCGAGTTTATGACTGTGACATTCATTGGCTGTAGCGCTATGGCTGATTTTGCGTAAGAAGTGAGTGTGAACTCATTTAGGTGCAATGTGTCGGGTAAAATAGATGCTCCGAAAACGCGTAGGGGAGCGATAAAGGTTAAAAATAGAGTGAATTTGTAGGTCATAATAAGTAAAAATTTAACTTCACTATAACATGTGCCGGTGTGTTTTTGTTTAGAGAAATAAAAAATTGAGAAATATTTGTTGAATACGTCAACTTTTTTCAGCGAATAGTGTTATGGTGTTGTTTTTTTAATACTACGAAAATGACAGAAAGCGAAGTCTATTACTTTGATAACATTGCACCACACTGGGACGAGCAAGAAATTTATTCAACCCCCTCAATGGTTAACCGCATTTTGGATATAGTTGGCATTTCCGAGGGTATGCACGTGCTCGACCTTGGCACTGGTACCGGTGTGCTCGTGCCGCATTTGCTGCAAAGAGTTGGCAGCGATGGTAAGGTGCAAGCTATTGATTGCTCTGAGGGCATGTTGTTGCGCGCACGGGCGAAATGTGCGGCGCCCTATGAGGTGTTTGTGAAGGCTGATTTTGAAAAGGAACGTCTGCAGGGACGTTATCACCGCATATTAATGTATTGCGTGTATCCGCATTTGCACCGCCCGTTGTCTACAATAAAAAAACTTGTGTCGCAAAATCTCACAAACAACGGCACGCTGACAATAGCATTCCCAACCGCCGCGATGCATATCAACAATGTGCATCGACACAAAAACATACACAGTGCAGAGTTGCCCTCGTCGGTATCGCTGGCAATGCATCTGCGAGCACACCACATTGTGGCTACGGCAACGTCAAATAACCCCTATGTTGTGACAGTCACAAAAAGATAATAACAGTTTTTAGGTAAGAAAGAAGGAGCACTCCCAAAAAAATGAGAGTGCTCCTTTATGATAGTTTGTTGGTAAATATGCTTTATTTAACTTCCCAAGTATCGCCGGCGAGAATCATGTCGCGGAGACAGGTGAAGCCTTTTTTAGCTTTAACTTCAGCAACTTGAGCGCATACGCCATCGTTGTAAGTGATAGACTCAACGTCGCGTATAACGCCGATTGCAAGCGGAAGGTTTTCACCGTCCATCATTGCAAGTTGTTGGTGCAAGAAGTTTGATTGGCAGTGAGCGTCGTGCACGAGCACGTCGTCGAGAGTGTAACCGTCTTCGCCGATTGTCACAGCTTTGAGAAGGAATCCATCTTGTACCAAACCTTTGTTCATATCTTTGCCGAAGAGCATCTTTTCACCGTGACGAAGGTGTATAGTCTTGTCTGCACGAACAGCTTTGTCGGTGATGGGGTTGTGTATGCCATTGTTGAAAATAACACAGTTTTGTAGCACTTCAACCACTGATGCTCCTTTGTGTTTTGCTGCTGCCACCATCACTTCTTGTGATGTTTGCAACTCAACGTCTATAGAACGTGCAAAGAAGTTGCCGCGAGCGCCAAACACTAGTTCTGCGGGAATGAACGGGTCTTCAGTTGTGCCGTAAGGCGATGACTTAGACACGAAACCACGAGCTGAAGTAGGTGAGTATTGTCCTTTTGTCAAGCCGTAGATTTTGTTGTTGAAAAGCAAAATGTTGATGTCGATGTTACGACGTACGGCGTGTATGAAGTGGTTACCACCGATAGCAAGACCGTCGCCATCGCCTGAAATTTGCCAAACTGTCATCTCGGGGTTTGCTACTTTGAAACCGGTAGCAATTGCAGCGGCACGACCGTGGATGGTGTGGAAGCCATAGGTGTTCATGTAGTAGGGTAGACGCGATGAGCAACCGATACCTGAGATAACGGCTGTCATGTGAGGAGCTACGCCCACTGTAGCCATGGCTTTGTGTAGTGTATTGAGTATGGCGTGGTCTCCGCAGCCGGGGCACCAGCGCACTGATTGGTCACTTTTAAAGTTAGCTGCTGTGTAAGTGTTGTTTGCTTGGTCCATGGCTCTTTTATTTGATGTTTTTAACGCCTTCAACAACTTCGCTCACCAAGAAAGGTTGTCCTTGTACTTTGTTGATGCGGTGTATTTCAACGTTGGGGAATTTAGCTTGGAGGAAATCGGCGAACATGCCGGTGTTGAGCTCGGCTACTACTACACGTTTGTAGTGGCTGAATACTTCGGCTGTGTTTGCGGGAAGCGGGTTGATGTAGCGGAAGTGTGCAAAGGCAACGTTGTGTCCCTCTTTGCAGAGCTCTTCTGCTGCTGTGTATAGATGTCCGTATGTGCCACCCCATCCAACAAGAAGTGTGTCTGCGTCTTTGTCGCAGTGCACTTCGAGTGCCGGTATGTTGTTGGCAATGTTTTCGATTTTTTGACGACGGAGTGCAACCATTTTTTCGTGGTTAGCGGGGTCGGTAGAAATAGCGCTGGTAACTGCATCTTTTTCGAGACCTCCAAGACGGTGTTGCAAGCCTTCGGTGCCGGGAATTGCCCAGTAGCGCACCAATTGCTCGTTGCGCACGTAGGGTTTCCATGAGCCGTCGCGCAAGCTGTCGGGCACAAAATTTGGTTTGATTTCGGGGAATTCGTCAGCATCGGGCACACGCCATGCGCTTGAACCGTTACCGATAAATGCGTCAGAAAGAAGTATAACCGGAGTCATGTGCTCAATTGCTATGCGGCAAGCTTCAAATGCCATGGTGAAGCAGTCGGTGGGGCTTGCCGGAGCTACTACAGCGAGAGGGCTTTCACCGTTACGGCCGTAGAGTGCTTGCATGAGGTCGGTTTGTTCGGTTTTTGTGGGAAGACCGG
>CAZGAN010000086.1:0-8593 GCA_964523655.1 uncultured Bacteroides sp. | reverse complement strand
GCAAACGGAAATGTGCTTTGACGGGCTATTTTCATACGCGTCATGGTGATAGCGAGCTGATGGACAAAGAGCATGTATATTGGTAATAATCAGCATAGGTTTGGAAAACTGAGTAAGAAATGTTATTTTTGCAAAAATAAATTCTTCCTCAATCTCGAAGCAATGAATACGCAACCATACTATCCGATCGGACTACAGAATTTTGCCGAAATACGCACACGCAATGCCGTGTATGTAGACAAGACAGATTTGATATACAAACTTTCGTATGACTATAAATTTGTATTTTTAAGTCGTCCACGTCGATTTGGCAAGACATTGTTGGCCAGCACACTTAAATGTTATTTTGAAGGCCGCAAGGAGCTATTTCGCGGGTTGGCAATGGAGCGATTAGAGACGGAATGGACACAGTATCCGGTGTTGCGATTTGATTTTAGCACGCCCAAGGGAGTTCCTGCCGATGACTTAGCACGAGCCATCAGTTTGAAGATGGAAGATTATGAGGAGTTGTATGGCAGGAATGAGCTTGAGGTTACTGTTGGAGAGCGTCTAACGGGATTAATTAAGCGAGCCTTTAAGAGAACAGGCAAATCAGTTGTGGTGCTAATAGATGAGTATGATGCGCCAATGCTGGAAGTGCTTCATGATCAGTCAGAGTTGGAAGCAGTAAGAAAGGTGATGCGAGATTTTTATTCGCCGCTAAAGGCATGCGATGATTATCTGCGTTTTGTATTCATTACCGGAATATCAATGTTTTCACAGCTGAGCATTTTCAGCGAGCTGAATAATCTAAAAATAATATCACGGAGTGATGCCTATGCCTCAATTTGCGGTATCACAGAGCAAGAACTGCTTGACAATTTTGAGTATGGCATAACAAATATAGCCGCGAAATTTAAATGCACAAAAGCCGAGGCGATAGAGCGATTGAAAGAAGCGTATGATGGATACCATTTTTCAGAGGATTCTGAGGGAGTATTTAACCCGTTTAGTCTGCTGAATGCATTTTCAGACAATAAATTGGGTAGCTATTGGTTTGGCAGCGGCACACCACATTCTCTTGTAGAGATGCTCAAAAGATACAAGGATGATGGGAAATTTGACATAGAGATGATTGAATCGACAAATCCGGTTTCGATATCAAAATTAGAGGCTCCAATTGAGTTGCAATCAGGGCCCCTACCACTTTTGTATCAAGCAGGATATGTTACAATCAAAGGGTATGACGAAGAAACATCACAATACTATTTAGGCATTCCCAACACCGAGGTACGAGTAGGCTTGCTGCAAAATCTACTGCCACTGTACGCGGATGTTGACTCCGGTGATGCTGAAAGCATTGTGGCAAGAGCATCTGCCGCCTTCCGCAAGGGAGATGTAGATGGAGCTTTACAGCTGCTTCAATCAATGTTGGCGTCGATACCATTTATGAAGGGAGACAAGGATATATTAGCTGATGCTGAGAAAACTGAGGCGCACTACCATATTATCTTCTATTTCTTTTTTAGAATGCTATCGAATGAGGTGTATGCCGAGGTTCGCAATGCTGTTGGAGCAACGGATGTTGTTATTAAAACGCCGAAATATATCTATGTTGTTGAGATAAAAATTGATTCATCGGCAGACGTTGCGCTCAAACAAATCGAAACTAAAGGTTATGCCACACCTTATATTTCTGACGGCAAAGAAATAGTTAAGCTCGGGCTCAATTTTTCGACAGAGACTCGCACCATAAGTGAGTGGAAGCAGGCGTAGATAGGTCAGTAGATTTTTTAGTGGAGATTAAATAAAGCGAGAGCGACCCGAGGGCCACTCTCGCTTATCTATGAATAAAATACTCTTGCCTTCAGATTTTATTAGAATGGGCGTAGGAAGAATGTGCGACGACGCGGTTGGTTAGCTTTTACCATGCGGTCGTCATCGGGCCAAGCGCCCCAGCTGTCGTAACCGCCAACACCTTGCATTGCTTCATCAAGGCAAAGCTCAACGAATGGGCGCGGAGTGATGTCGTTGATGTGAGTGCGGCGAGCGCGAGAGTTTACAACAGTAGCAGTGTCGTGCTGCAATTCTTTGGGATTTCGGTCGTACCATTGGTAGTCGCGATTTGTGGCTTCTTCGCCATCGAAGTCTTCAATGCTATTGCGAAGGGCATTAAATTCGAAGAGGCTATCGGCAGTGATTTGCAAACCGTGACCATTAGCGTCGGTGAGGTTCAGACGGCGCACATCGGTGCGGTGGCCACACTCTTGAGGACGGACATACGGATAATACATGTCTTCGGCAGTGGTTGCATATTCGCCAACGAATGTAGAGCGATTGCGGTCGCTATAGTTTTCGCCGGGGCCACGGCCAAAGTATTTCACATTGTTCATGGTTTGAGGTAGGCGCATGCGCAAGCCGTTTCTGGGCATAGCAGCGACTTCGCCGTTAGCAGCAGAGAGCTCGGTGTCGATGCGCACTGCACCGTCTTTATAAACGCTGTATGTGATTGTGCTTGTGCAACCAGTAGCGAGTTCGCGAGTGACAGTAACTACGGCAACATCGCCTTGCATTTTTGCAGAGACTTTGGCATCGTCTTTCAGAGCAGATGCTTCTTTCCAAGCTTGGGCACGTTTGGGGTTACCAAAGCCATAGTCGTTATCGTTGGGGCCACGCCAATAGTTTGCGCGGGGTCCAAAGTTGTCGGCAACATAGTTGATGCCTTTCACAGAGTAGTCGGTGACGCAACCGTTTTTGCGGTTGATGACGAATAATACATCGTCAGACTTCACTGTAATAGCGTCGGCGTCTTTTGTGTTAAGGGTCAAATTGGCGCCTTGCACGTTAGCATTGTCGACGTTGAAAGTTGGGTTGGTGATTTGGAATTGTTCGCTAGCAATGACGTTGTGGTCGCTCTTTCTGACTACGCTCACGTTGATGAGTCCATCAGCGCCGGAAGGGATTGCCGGAGCAGTGATGCGTGTTGAAGCTTGTGGAGCGATGTTCACACTGTAGTATTGCATTTTTGTGATTTCGCCGTTTTCGAGCACGGTGCAGAGCACGCTGTAGTTATCGTCGATATCGGTGAAATAGTTGCGGTTTGTCAATTTGATGACGCCGTCGTCAGCGAGCTCGAAGCCCACGTTTTGGTAAGCATATTTCACTTCAGTCATGCCGGGATGCGGGTCGCGGTCGGGGTTCACGATGCCGTTGCAGTTGAAGTTACCGCTGTTGGGCAAACGGTTGCCGTAGTCGCCACCGTAGGTGTAATAAACGGTACCATTTTCGTCTTTTTCTTCGAAACCTTGGTCAATCCAGTCCCAAATGAATCCGCCTTGCAAGTTAACGAAAGAGTTAATTTGGTCCCATTGGCGAGCGATGCCGCCACCAGAGTTACCCATAGCGTGAGCATATTCGCTCATGACAACAGGGCGGTCGGTGCCGTTTTCGCCAACATATTTCAGCCAACGAGTGTCGGGATATTGAGGTACGAACATATCGGTGTTCCACTCCCATTGTGCGCGCTCGTAAACGACCGGGCGAGCCATGATATCTTTGTCGGCTTCTTTGAGCCATTTGTAAGTTTCGTAGAAGTTGTAACCATTTCCGGCTTCATTACCGAGCGACCAAATAGTCACAGAAGCGTGGTTTTTGTTACGTTCGAACATGTTGCGAGTGCGGTCAATGTGAGCAGCAAGCCAATCGGGGTTATTACCGAGAGTTGCACCTTTACGCAAGTCGTAACCCATGCCATGGCTCTCGATGTTAGCTTCGTCGTAGACGTATATGCCCATAGAGTCACAGAGCTCGTAGAAGCGGTCGCTTTGTGGATAGTGGCAGCAACGCACGGCATTGATGTTGTTTTCTTTCATGAGGGTGAAGTCGCGCAGCATATCGGCTTCAGAGACATAGTGACCGGTTTTAGCGTCGTGCTCGTGAATGTTCACGCCTTTGAATTTGATGGGTTCGCCGTTGAAGAGCAACACACGGTTTGAACGGTTGTGAGCATCGAGGTTAGAGAACTCAATGCGACGGAAACCGACTTTGCAGCGGGTCACGTCATCGCCAACGGTGATAGTGAGGTTGTAAAGGTTGGGGGTTTCAGCTGACCATTTCTTTACATTATTAATGGTAACATCGCTGAAAACGGCATCAATGGTTTCACCGGCAGCAATTTTATTTTTAGATGTAGCAGAAGCTACGACGTTGCCGTTGTTGTCGGTGAGTGAATAAGAGACGGGAGAATTTACGGCTTTAGCACCGCTATTGGCGATTTTAAGTTTGAGTGCGAAACGGCCGTCAGTGTAGCTATCGTCGAGGGTAGAAGTCACCGCGTAGTCAGCGACGCGAACTTTAGGCAAAGCGTATAGGGCAACGCTGCGCTCAATACCGCTCACGCGCCAGAAGTCTTGACATTCGAGATATGAGCCGGTAGACCAGCGCATAATCTTTAGGATCAACTCGTTGTCGCCGGGTTTGAGGTATTCGTTTAACAGGAATTCTGCGGTGTTTTTAGAGTCTTCGCTGTAGCCGACTTCTTTGCCGTTGACATAGACGGTCATGCCCGATTTGGCAGCGCCAACGTGAAGCACGACATCGCGGTCTTTCCATGCGTCGGGGATGTTGATAGTGCGTTTATACACGCCAACAGGGATTGCGTTGGGAAGCGTTGGGGGTTGGGGTTTGTATGAAGCGAATTCATACTCTTGGTTGACGTAAATTGCGGTGCCATGACCTTGGCGCTCCCAGTTACCGGGAACTTGTATGGTGGAGAAAGCAATTTTGTCGAAAGCGGGCAAATTGCGGTGGTCGTCGCAATAAAAGAATTGCCACGTACCGTCAAGGTTAGTTACGAAAGCAGAATTAGAGTCAGTTAAACGAGCAGCATGAGGAGCGAGCTTGTTAACCGAAACCACATTCATGTCAGCATAATACTGAGACTCTGCAAAAGCAGCAGGGGTAATCGTTAGGGACAGTGCGGCAACGAAGCCACAGGCCGGGGCATTAAATTTCATGAGGTTAATTAGTAATAATTGTTTTTTACAAAGTTACATGAAATAGGTCATATCGCCAAACTAAAATGCTCAAAATGACAGAAAAAATTTGTACCTTTGCACAAATTTTTAAAGGGTTTTCAATGATTCAAGTAAATAATTTAGGTATTCAGTTCGGCAAACGAACACTTTTTCAAGACGTAAATCTCACATTCAACAGCGGAAACTGCTATGGTATTATCGGAGCGAACGGCGCCGGTAAATCTACGCTAATGAGAATACTCTCAGGTCAGCTTCAGCCGACCCACGGCACAGTGACATTTGGCCCTGGAGAGCGACTCTCAGTGCTATCGCAGGACCACTTTGAATTTGACGAATGCACCGTAATGGAGACAGTGCTTCGCGGTCACACAGTACTCTGGGACATCATGCAAGAGAAAGACGCAATCTATGCGAAGGCAGAGTTTAGCGATGAAGACGGCATACGCGCTGCTGAGCTCGAAGATAAATTTGCAGAGATGGAAGGCTGGAACGCAGAAAGCGATGCTGCATCGTTGTTAAGCGGTTTGGGCATCAAGGAAGATCGCCACTACATGCTCATGAAAGACATGAGTGCCAATGAGAAGGTGCGCGTGCTTTTGGCAAAAGCGCTTTTCGGCAATCCCGACAACTTGCTTCTCGATGAGCCGACCAATGACCTTGACCTCGAAACTGTTGCTTGGTTGGAAAACTACCTGTCAAATTTTGAAAACACAGTGTTGGTGGTGAGCCACGACCGTCACTTTCTTGACGCGGTGAGCACACACACTCTCGATATAGACTATAACAAAGTAACAATCTTTGCCGGTAACTATAGCTTCTGGTATCAATCATCGCAATTGGCACTTCGTCAACAACAGAATGCCAATAAGAAGGCCGAGGAAAAGCGCAAAGAGTTGCTAGAATTCATACGCAGATTTAGCGCTAACGTTGCAAAGAGTAAGCAAACCACCAGTCGTAAGAAAATGCTTGAAAAGCTCAATGTTGAGGAGATACAACCCTCATCACGTCGTTATCCGGGCATCATCTTTACACCGGCACGCGAAGTTGGCAATAAGATACTTGAAGTGAAGGGTTTGAGTGCATCAGTTGAAGGCACGGTGCTCTTCAAGGATGTAAATTTCCAAATTGAGAAGGGCGATAAGGTGGCATTCTTGAGCCGCGACCCACGCGCTATGACCGCGCTCTTTGAAATTATCAACGGCAATCGCAAAGCTGATGCCGGAGAATATGATTGGGGTCAGACTATTACTACTGCATATCTTCCGCTCGACAATAGCGCGTTTTTCAACACAGACTATAATCTTGTTGATTGGCTTGGACAATATAGCAATGATAGCTCTGAGATATACATTAAGGGCTTCCTTGGCAAAATGTTGTTTTCGGGCGAAGAGGTGCTCAAACAGGCATCAGTGCTCAGTGGTGGTGAAAAGATACGCTGCATGATTGCGCGCATGATGCTCACCGACGCAAACACACTTGTGCTCGACTCGCCCACTAACCACCTTGATTTGGAGTCAATTCAAGCGTTCAACAACACATTGCAAAACTTCAAGGGCGTGATTCTCATGGCAAGCCATGACCACGAATTCATTGAAACCGTATGTAATCGTGTGATTGAGCTCACACCTAACGGCATCATTGACAAAATGATGGACTATGATGACTACATCACAGACGAAAAGGTAGCCGCAGCACGCGAGCGTTTGTACAACTAAAGGATACGCGAAATAAGATAGATATGAAGAGTAAGGAGCGGCGCTCCCTACTCTTTTTTTTGTGCATTTTCGAGAGATTCGTCTAGGTGTGCTTGGATTTTTTTACGCCAAGACACATCAATGTCAGCTTTTTGAGCATACGCATCGAAATTCGACACCACATTTATTGCTTTATCAAGCAAAGGCTCAGCATTTTTCACATTATATCTGCGAGCGATATGCAACATATCAGCACGCTCAATATTTCTGTTTTTACCATTAATTGTGAGACAATGGCAATTAACATACCACGGAGACGACACATCAACGGCAAAGGAGTAGTCATAAGCCGGAGCTACATGCCACTTGCCATCGTTTGACATGATGAAACTGAAATTTTTGTTGTGGTCATCAACATTTGCGCCCAATACATTCATCACCATTTGCAAAAAAAGCTGCTGTATTTCAGCACAATTGACTCCCAATTTTGTAGCGACATCAAACAAATCTTCATACCCGGAAGCCAAAGGGTTCATCGCTGCAAGAGTTTGCACATGCACTTTTTCATCACCCTTACGGTCAAACCGTTCGGTAAGAAAATGGACATAATCGCCATCGGAGAACAATTGTGAAGGCATCATTTTGAGACCAACTTCATTTGCCATGAGGTAGTAACAAAATTCGATTCTGGTTGTTGGTACATCAATATGCTCATCAAACTTAATAATCATTGGGGTGTAGCCGGGTGCGGGCGTTGCAACTTGTCCGGAGTAGCAATCCATTGTGTCGAAGTTAACATTGATAATTGCTTTTGGACGCCTACCACCGGCAGATGTGCCAACTTTAAACAAACTTTGCAGCATGATGCCATCAGCAAGTTTTGCACTAAAGTCTTTTGCTTTATTGAGCGCGAATTGAGAGAGTTCATGCAAATCAGCAATAGAGACCTTGAAAGGAGACTCCATATCTTCAGCAACAGGAGGTACAAAATCGAGTGCACCCATACCACGACGACCGATGTAGGCGAGTCTGTCAAGCGAAGAAATATCTTTAAGTTTTAGATGATTTGACTTAGCCCACGTTTCAAAGACCTTGTTACCCCAATGATCGGGCAAGGAGTCAGCGACAAACGAAGGAAGTCCACCAAAAAGTTTTCCTTCGTCAGCATAGATTGGTAGTCCGTTTTGCACGACAGAACTTCTTATCGGCGCACGCAAAGGCGCGATATCCAAGGGGCCTTTTGCAAAATCTTTGTCGAAATAGAAGCAAGATTTCTCGCTATATTTTTCGCTATAAGCGATAAGCGAACCCACTTTCTGATTCCAGATGTAGACGTCGAGAGTTTTAATCATTTGGCATTCCTCCTCACTCTTTTAGGTATTAGTTTATTGATTTCACGTAAAGCTAAAGGGTGCATCGGCAGCTCAGGCAGAAGCTGCATGATGCGTTGCTCCATGCCAACAACACGCAACAATGAAATAAGGTTGTTAATTGTCATGTTAGGATTAACACCTTGTTCGAAGTGAGCGATTGTAGCTTGACCGACACCCGATTTTTCAGCCATTTCTTTTTGACTGATGCGCGCAGCAAGTCGGTACTCCTTGACACGCTGAGCAAGGAGAAGCATTATTTCATGATTAGTTACAAATTGTGTCATAACACGAGGTATTATATGACTAGTAATGCGCAAATATAGCAATAATTATTCATATATCACCACATGAATATAAAAAACTCCGCGGGTTACCAACAAATTCGTGCCACTTGACTCGGAGAATAGTTGTTCAAGACCATCAACCTATAAAAATCCGCGGATAAAAACCAGCAATAGTTTGCGCCACTGCTGTATGCTATTTGGATAGGATTACCATCATTTCAGAGGGA
>CAZGAN010000085.1:0-8847 GCA_964523655.1 uncultured Bacteroides sp. | reverse complement strand
AGACGCTATTAAACAAACAAGGCTTGCCTCACGGCAAACCTTGTTCTGATTGATAATCTTACAAATATTATTCAGTAAATTATTTTAATTATTTCATCTTTGAAACGATTTCGTTTGTGTCGCGAGCAATCACAAGTTCCTCATCTGTAGGCACAACAACGACTTTCACCGTTGAGTTTGGAGTTGAGATAACTGTCTCTGTGCCACGGGTTTTAGCATTGAGTTCTTTATTGATTTCAACGCCGAGGAATTTGAGCGGTTCGCAAACGTCAGCGCGGAGACCTGTTTGATTTTCGCCAACACCACCGGTGAATACGATGATGTCAACGCCACCCATTTCAGCAGCATAAGCGCCGATATATTTTGTGATGCGTTGTTCGTAAACTTGCAAGCAGAGAGTTGCATGCTCGTCACCGGCTTCAACAGCATCTTCAATTTCGCGCATATCGCTTGAAATTCCGCTAAGACCTGCCATACCACTTTCTTTGTTGATGAGACGTTGCACATCGTCAGCAGAAAGATTGTGTTTGAGCATGAGATATGTGAGCGCACCCGGGTCAACATCGCCGCAACGAGTACCCATCATCAAGCCTTCAGTGGGAGTCAAGCCCATAGAAGTATCTACGCTCTTACCGCCATCAATAGCAGTGATTGAACCACCGTTACCAACGTGGCAGGTGATGATTTTTTTGTCTTTAATATCTACGCCAAGTATTTCGCACACGCGTTGGCTAACGTAACGGTGGCTGGTGCCGTGGAAACCATAGCGACGCACGCCGTCTTCTTTGTAATACTTATAGGGAAGAGCATACAAGAAGCTTTTTGCGGGCATTGTTTGGTGGAAAGCAGTGTCGAATACACCAACTTGGGGCACATTAGGCATGAGAGCATCAATAGCCTCAACACCTGTCATGTTTGCAGGGTTGTGAAGCGGAGCGAGGTCATAACATTCGCGCACTTTTTCTCTAACATCTTCAGTGATGAGAACGCTGCTATTGAATTTTTCGCCACCATGCACGAGACGGTGTCCAACAGCATCGATTTCATCAAATGATTTGATGCAGCCGTCTTTTTCGTCGGTAAGTGCGTGAAGAATTGCTTTAATACCACCTTTGTGGTCAACTTTTCCGAGTTCTACAATTTGTTTTGAGCCATCAGGACGTTTGTATTTCAAAAAGCCGTCGGGAAGACCGATTTTTTCAATACCGCCTTCAGCAAGAGTTGCTTCTGTGTCAGTGTCAATAAGTTTGTACTTGATTGAGCTACTGCCGCTGTTTAATACAAGGATTTTCATGCGATTATAAAGTTAAATATTTTCTTACAATCAAGCGTGCTCTTTAGCGCCGATAGCTTGGTTGCAGGTGATGATGATTGTTTTATAAATATCTTCGGGATAGCATCCGCGTGACAAATCGTTAACGGGTGCTGCCAAACCTTGCAATACGGGGCCTACTGCTTCTACGCCTGCAAGACGTTGCACTAGTTTGTATGCAATATTTCCGACTTCGAGGCTCGGGAATACCAATACGTTTGCGCGACCGCTCAACGGTGAGTTGGGTGCTTTTGAGTTTGCTACGCTCGGCACGAGAGCTGCGTCAGCTTGAAGTTCGCTGTCGAGAATGAGCTCCGGAGCCATTTCGTGTGCAAGTTTACCGGCTTCAATAACTTTGTCAACACGTTCGTGTTTAGCAGAGCCTTTTGTTGAGAATGATAGCATTGCTACACGAGGTTCAACACCGGCAATATCGCGTGCGGTGTCGGCTGTTGCAACTGCAATCTGAGCCAATTCTTGAGCTGTTGGATCGGGTAAAACTGCGCAATCAGCAAATACGAGAACGCCGTCTGTGCCATAAGGTGAACCCTCGGGAAGGAGCATAACAAATGCGCCTGAAACCACGCTGATACCTTTGCGAGTTTTGATTACTTGGAATGCTGCACGAAGCACGTTTGCTGTGGTGTTGAGTGCGCCGGCAACTTGGCCGTCAGCATCACCATTTTTCACCATCAAGCAACCAAGATAGAGAGGATTGGCTGTGGTGAGACGAGCTTCTTCTTCGGTGATACCTTTGCTTTTGCGAAGTTCGAAGAACAAGGGAGCATAACGGTCGATAACGCTCTCGTCAGCGGGATTGACGATTTTTGCTTTATCAATGTTGTTGAGGCTGAGTTCTACAGCCATGCGTTTAATTTCGGCAGGGTCGCCAATTAAAATAATGTCTGCTAGTCCGTCGGCAATAATACGGTCGGCGGCAAGAAGCGTACGGGGTTCTGTGCCTTCGGGCAACACGATGCGTTGACGATTGGCACGAGCTTTTGCTGTTAATTTATCAAAAAGTCCCATGGTTAAATGGTCATTAAAAGTTTTGTTGTTATTTATTTAGCACAAAATTACAAAAATCTTTGCTTAAACACATTATATTCTTGCCACAAACTAATATTTTTTTCGTTCGCAGGCTTTGCAATTGCTGCATCCGTTGCAGATTAGCTTGCTTCCACACGTTGCGCACGATGGTCTGTAGCTCGGTTCGTACAATTCTTCTTTTGTTATCTCACGTCCGAATTGGTTGCGCAGCACAAAACGCATAGGCTTACCAACATAACTCATGCCCGACTTATGCGCCATTTCGCTTTGCACTGATTTTTGCGGCATATTGTAGAGTTTGCCGTCTTTAATAAACTTTGTTCCTGTTTCTATGAAGCAAAAAGTGACATCGTGTTTGCGACATTGTGCCGACAGCGATTTCACCCACTCATAGTCGCACGGACGTGCACCGTCATAATTCTCGCCTCCGGCTATCACTTGCTCAATCTGTCCGGTAGCAAGAAACGGCTCTATTTCTATGCCACCAATAAACGGTGCCGCCATGATGCCCTTGTGTTTAAAAGGTAGCTCCAGCAATATAGGTATGCGCTCATCGGCTCTACGCTGATTTTCACACGTCACATTGAAAAATACATTCTCCCAGCCGTCACCCCAATCTTCGGGCAGACACTCGCGCACACGGTGAGGACGCTTTGTGAGCAAGAAGAACCGCACATCACTGCGTATTTTCATTATGTGCCACGCTTCAGCACGCCACGCATCGGCCTCTTCCACAAAAAAATCTGACGACATGCACACACGTATCAGCTCTCCACTTTTCACCTTATAGTTTCCATATCTATCTTTGCGAAGCGGATAGTCAAAATTTTGAGTCTTAAACACATTGCTAGTGTCTAATCCTCGCTGTTTATCAAGAAAATACATGTAGCAATGCTGACAGCCTTCACTAATTTTAGTGCAGCCATGCCACGGATTCCAAATATCGTGCATATCATTGTGCTATTTCTACTACAAAGATAGCCACAATTACGTTTTCATGCAAATTGCCTGAATTGTTAAATTTTACTACCCGAACCAATAAATCACAATTTATTATTAAATTTGCGTAATTAACTAATATATCACACCTTACACTAGTCAATAATTAAAATTCATAAGATTTTCAGCAAATGAAAAGACCATTTTCTAACCTTAAAGCACTAGCTATAGCCATGCTCTTTTGTTTAAGCGCATCTATTGCAAATGCTACCACGCTCTATCTTCGCTCCACTTCGGCTGCCGATGTGGCTATTGAGCTTGGAAATATCGCTAAAATAACTTTTGGCGATGTGAATGTTACTGTCGACCTCACCGACAATAGTCTGGTCGAAATCCCCCTAACCGACTTCAAATCATTACGCACCAACACAAATGGCACTCCCGGTGACCAATCTGCCGTAAGCAACATCGTTGTTTCAAGTAGCGAACAATGGAATGTTTACGACATTAGCGGCAACTTTGTTGGCACAACCAACTCTATCGTTAAAGACGGGGCTTCGCTTTCATCAAGCCTCACCCCGGGCATCTATATCGTAAAATCAAATAGTCAAACCCTCAAACTGATTGTGCGATGAAAAAGACAGGTTTCATTATTCTTGCTTCTGCCGTCTCAATGATTACAGCAGGCGCAGCCACAGAACGTCTTTGGCTCAACAACGGCAACATCAGCATGGGTCTTGACGTCGCTGACCTCGACAGCATTTCTATTGCCGACAATAATCTCAATGTCACACTAACCAACGGCGAAACACATAGCTTCGACCGCACAGTGCTCAACACAATCACTGCTGTTGAGAAAGACAAAACCGACGAAGTGCTCATCAATTTCGACGGTGACAATGTGTCAATTGTGAACCCTTACGCTTTCAAAGGTTGCGACATCACTACCAACGGTGCCGATGTTGTTATTAACAACACATACAATCAAGAAATTGTGTACCACGTGACCGGCACAACAACCACCGGCTCACTGAAAGTTTATTCAACAATCAAACTTGAAGTGATGCTCGACAATGCTTCTATCACAAACGATAACGGCTCGGCTATCAACATACAAACCGGTAAAAAAACAACCATACGCGTAAAAGACGGCACTGAAAGCTCACTCTGCGACTCTAAGAAATACAACACTCCCGATGGCGAAGACGAGAAAGGCACTTTGTTTAGCGAAGGTCAAATCGAATTTCGCGGTAAAGGCACACTCAACATAACCGGCACAAAGAAACATGCCATCTGTAGTGATGACTATGTTGAACTCAAGAACACAAACATCAACATTTTGAGTGCATCGTCTGACGGCATACATGCTAATGACTATGTTTCTATCGTCTCAGGGTCACTCACCGCTGACAATCTTGGCGGCGATGCTATTGATTGTGACGATGAAGGCTACTTCGCTATGGAAGACGGCACAATCACTGCCACTATCACCGGCGACACAAACAAAGGCATCAAAACCAAAGCCGGCAACGTAACCATCAGCGGCGGCTCTATCAACTTAACGATGAAGGGCAACTCTGTAATCGAAGACAAAGACCCATCATATTGCTCAGGCATAAAATGCGGCAATGACTTCACTATGACCGGTGGTGATATCACCATTCGCTCTACCGGCACCGCCGGAAAAGGCATTTCAGTTGATGGTAACGGCTCTATCACTGATGGATCATTCGACATTGAAGTAGCAGGAGCTGGTGGCACATACACCACAACAAGCAACACCACTGATTCTTATTCTGCAACTTGCATCACCGTTGACGGCAATCTCTCAATACTCGGCGGCTCATTTGTGCTCAACACCACGTCTGCAGCATCAGGCGGCAAATGCATAAAAGTTGACGGCGACCTCACTATAGGCGATGACAATGGCGGTCCGAACATACAAGCATCAACCAACGGCAGCCGCTTCTCCGTTTCCGGTGGCAACAACGGTGGCTGGAGTTGGAACGCTCCCGGCGGTGGTGGCGGCGGTGGCAACTGGGGCGGTGGCGGTGGCGCCAACAGCAACTACTCAAACCCCAAAGTCATCAAAGCGGTAGGCATTCTCACTGTTAACAACGGCACGTTCAAGCTCACCGGTAAAAACGAAGGCGCTGAATGTCTCGAAAGCAAAAATAAAATGATTATCAATGGCGGAACTATTGAAGCTACTTCGTACGATGACTGCATTAACGCTTCATCTGAAACATCTTCAGTGAAACCTGATTTAACTATCAACGGTGGCAAAATATACTGCACGTCGTCAAACAATGATGCCATTGACTCTAACGGCACAATCCACATTAACGGCGGCCTAATCATAGCTCTTGGCTCAACATCACCTGAATGTGGCATTGACTGCGACTCTAACAGCAATTTTGTGCTCACAGGCGGCACACTCGTGTCTCTTGCCGGTAGCAATAACACTCCCGGTGGCTCCGGCACTACACAACGTGTTGTCACAACAACCGGATCATTCAATACGTCTACTGAATATACATTCACCGATGCAGACGGCAATTTCTTGCTCAGCTTCAAGAGTCCGCGCGCATATTCAGGCAACGCAAACCTCATGGTTTCGGCTCCGTACATGACCAAAACCAGCTTGACCGTAAAAGAATATACCGGCGCAACTCTCAGCGGTGGCGAGCTATTTAACGGTGTCACCCTCGGTGCTACTTACACCGGCGGCACACTCAAAACTTCGCTTAAAACAAAATAAGACAAATCTCAATACCCCCACAAAAAAAAGCGCTCCGAATGAAGCGCTTTTTTCGTGCATATATGATTATAAATCTTAGCGAGCTGATGATGAGTAGTTCGGTGCTTCGCTTGTGATAGCCACGTCGTGGGGGTGACTTTCATTGATACCTGCATTGGTGATGCGAGTGAACTGTGCTTTGTGTAGAGCCTCGATGTTGGGAGCGCCACAATAGCCCATACCTGCTCGTAAGCCACCAAGCATTTGATATACAACTTCATAGAGCGAGCCTTTGTACGGCACACGAGCTGCAATACCTTCGGGCACAAGCTTTTTGCTATCGGTAACGTTGCCTTGGAAATAACGGTCTTTTGAGCCTTTTTCCATTGCCTCAAGTGAACCCATGCCGCGATATGTTTTGTATTTACGGCCGTTGAAAATTACTGTGTCACCGGGCGATTCTTCAACACCAGCCAACATACCACCAAGCATTACTGAATAGCCACCGGCAGCCAAAGCTTTGACGATATCGCCAGAGTAACGAATACCACCGTCAGCAATCAAAGGAACTCCTGTGCCTTCAAGAGCTTTAGCCACATCATACACAGCAGAAAGTTGAGGTACACCAACACCGGCAATAATGCGAGTTGTGCAGATTGAACCCGGACCGATACCAACTTTCACACCGTCAGCGCCATTTTCAACGAGATATTTAGCAGCTTCACCGGTTGCAATGTTACCAACCACAACATCAATTTGCGGATATTTAGCTTTTACAGCGCGAAGCACACCAACAACACCTTTTGAGTGACCGTGTGCTGTGTCAATAACAAGAGCATCAACGCCTGCTGCAACAAGAGCATCAGCGCGATCCATTGAGTCAGCAGTAACACCGATGCCGGCAGCTACGCGGAGACGTCCACGTGAATCTTTGCATGCATTGGGCTTGTCTTTTGCTTTTGTAATATCTTTGTAAGTAACCAAACCAACGAGTTTTCCTTCGCCGTCAACAACCGGAAGTTTTTCAATTTTGTGTTGTTGCAAAATGTTTGCAGCTTCTTCCAAATTTGTTGATTGGTTGGTTGTGATGAGGTTTTCAGAGGTCATAACTTCTGAAATGGGACGCTCGAGATTTTGCTCAAAACGCAAATCGCGATTTGTTACGATGCCCACCAAATAACCATTGTTATCAACCACAGGAATACCGCCAATGTGAAATTCTTCCATCATGCGCAATGCATCGGCAACGGTCTTCTCGCGTTGTATGGTTACGGGGTCGTATATCATGCCGTTCTCGGCACGTTTCACAGTGTGCACTTGTCGTGCTTGTTCAGCAATCGACATATTTTTGTGAATCACACCAATACCTCCCTCACGAGCTATAGCAATAGCAAGTTGTGCCTCGGTGACTGTATCCATAGCCGCCGAAACAATGGGGACATTTAAAGTGATGTTACGTGAGAAACGGGTTCTGAGGTCTATTTCGCGGGGAAGCACCTCTGAATAAGCCGGAATGAGGAGGACATCGTCAAACGTAAGTCCATCCATTTTTACTCGATCAGCAATAAACGACATAATTTTGAGTCTTATAAAATTTATTGCACGCAAAGTTACTAATAAATTTTGAGATTTTTAAAAATAAATTGCTACTTTTGCGACATAATGCATGTATTAACATTAAATAATCACGATTTTAACAATCATTGCCATCGTTTGGAGTCGCTAATCTCCAACTTTGAGCCTGATTTGCTGGTGACAATAGCCACCGGCGGTGACTTTGTGGGCGCTAACATGTTTTGCAATGTGACACATTTGTCTCTGCGCTGTCAGCGTTCAGGCTCCACGGCTAAGAGAAAGTCGTCATTATTTAGCTTTATTGTGAAACATTTGCCACAACGTGTGAATAACGTGCTACGTATCATCGAGTCGAAAATACTATCATCACGAAAACCTCGATTAGCCGACATTAGACTGACTGAGCACCAACATCGCGTCATCACCAATGCTAAGCGCATACTTGTGGTTGACGATGCCGTTGACAGCGGAGCAACGCTCATTGCCGTGCTCGATGCCATATATAAAGTTGCCGGAAATCAAACAGTGCGCAGTGCTGCAATCACAGTCACAACAGAAAAGCCGTTGGTCATGCCCGACTATTTTATTTACAATGATAAAACCTTGATACGCTTCCCATGGTCAGCCGATGCAAACTAGTAGCTCTCGATCTTGACGGCACACTCATTGCCGGCAACTCTCTGCACGTGTACTTGAAGTGCGGTGTGGCTGAACTTTTGCGCACATCAAATTTCATCTCTGCATCAAAAGTGCTACTATTAATCGGACTACGCGCCTTGCGTCTGATAAGCCATCGACGCATGAAATTTGCTGCACTATCAATAATAAAGCAAACAGACCATCTGCGCTCTGTCTTTACTAACAAAATAAAAAGTATGCGCCGACCGGAAGTTGAACTATTGATCAAAGATTTTCGAGAGAACGGATGCGAAGTACTTCTAGCCACAGCTGCGGCTGATTGCTACGTGCCATTGATATGGTCTGATCGGTTTATCGCTACTCCTATGCAAAACAACGTCAACCGCATTGAGCTCCGCAGCGAAGTGAAACGCGACGCCGTGCTACGCTATGCACAACAACATGGCATGACCCTTCATGCCGTAATTACCGATGACGTTGCCGACCTTGCTCTTCTCTCGGCTGGCGCACAAAAAAACATACTCGTTCACCCCTCGGCAGCAACACTCGCAGCCGCACAAATGGCAGGCGTCGCCAACCTTCAAGTAATTTC
>CAZGAN010000084.1:0-8876 GCA_964523655.1 uncultured Bacteroides sp. | reverse complement strand
CCACGTTTTTGACGGCCCCACTGCAGGTTGTAAGATAGCTGCACGAATGGCATTGAATTCATGTCGAGGCGTAGGTGTGTTTCGTTGCTGTTGAAGCGATTTAAAGATTGGCTGCCGGTGTCGTATTTGGTGAATGGGCAGATCATGCCAATGCTAAATCCCCAGTTTTTCCAGTTGTAGTTAAGCATTACAGTAGAAACTGTTTCGCCCCAGGTGTATGTTTCGCCGGAGAGCTTTTGTGGAGCTTTTTCGTATTGGACTAAGAGGGCAAAGCCCCAGTGGTATGCAGTAAACGACACGTCGCCGCTCAAATGACGGTTTGTGTGTTTGTAACCATTTCCTTTTGATTGCTCAACGCGATAGTGCAACGAGCCGGAAATAGATATCCAGTTTGGCACAACATCAATTTGTGGAGCAAGTGTGAACATCAATGATTTCAGTCCTTTGCTATTTTCGTATGATGTGAATAATTTGTCATCTTGCCAAAATAAATAAGGAGCGATGGCGTTATGATTGTTGAAAGCGCGAACGCTGAATGTGCCCATAACACGCTCTACGGTGTATTTGTAGCGCAGAGTGAGCATGTATGATGAGGATGTTTTTAGGTCAGGATTACCTATGCGCCACTGTATGCCATCAGTTTGATTTGCAGCGATGTTGGTTTGCGATAGAGATGGCGTGTTTTGCCACGATTGGAGATTAACGCTATAAAGAGATGTTTGATTGTAGCGATAAGTTGCGGAGAACTGTGGGCGCACGTTCCAACTGTTGTTTCCTTGGTTGGTTTCACGAAATTTGAAGTCGGTGTATTGGGCGCCAACTCCGGCAGTGAGGGTAACTTTATTAATTTTTTGGAAGTATTCTCCAAAGAAATAGACGTTATCTTGACGTTGGTGGTAGATTTCGCCATTGAGATTTTCGTAAGTAGAGCGATTTCGGTTAGCACTATACGATATGCCGGCAGTTAAGCGCGATTTGCTCCAACTTTTCATGTAGTTAGCTTCTACGGCGTAAGCTTGGTTATGGTCTTTAATTGAAGTGTTTACGTTGTTGATGAGAGCAGATGTGACATTGTTGTGCTCGGTGTACAGGCGAGAAGATTTACCATTATAGAATGACGCGCTAAAGTCGACGGCAATGAGTTGGTTGTGAGCGAAATGTTGCTCCAAGTATGCGCTCAACGACGGAGTGAAGCCATTTTCACGGCTCAAGTCGCGAAGGTGTATGTTGTCATCGCCGTTGCTTTGCGACATGATGCCGTCATATAGTCTGTCATCGTTCCACTGCTTGTAGCCGTGAAGGGCAATCCAAAAAGTGGTGGTGTCGGGTTTGATGTAGCTGTAATCGAGTTGGTAATAGCCATGATTATCGCTTGAATAGCCGCCTTGCGGTGTTTCATTTCGAGTTAGCGATTCGCCGTTGGCAAAGGTGAATTTTTCGGTGTAGTCGCGGTGAGTGCCTAATCGGTTTGTCAATTTATAGTTCACATAAGCGCCCCACTGAGAACGACCGTTGTTTAATTTCAAAGAGGCATAATCATTACCCCAAGGGCAATTTAGAGCTTGCATGAGATTGGTGCTAAACGAGCCGCCTAGAGTTGGATTTGCGACTATGAAATTGAGCACACCGGCAGCGCCTTTGTAGCGCAAACCCGGATTATCGAGCCACTCCACGCGCTTGATAGTTTCGGGGAGCAAGTTTTTCACTTGGTCGATTGTTGCTTCACGGCCGTTGATGCGCACTTGCACAGTTTCGCCGGAAGTTGAGATTGTGCCCATCACCTCGTTAACAGATAGGGTTGGAATCATGAGGTTGCGCACAAGCTGGATGCCGTTTTTTGATTGCTGAACGGCACTTGATGATGGATAGAACACATCCATATCTGATTTATGCACCACTTTAGGTGCTTGAATCACAATTTCTTGCAATTCTTGAGCATTGTCTGTTTCGGTAGCGTTATTGATACTATCGTTTGAGGTGCTTTGTGCGCAAACTAATATTGGAAACAGGATTGAGGTTACAAGTATGATTAATTTTTTCATTTCTATACACTTAACGTTACAAATGCAAATATAGGCTTTTTTTTTAATATTGCAATTTTTTTCGTTAAATTAGCAGTAGAATCAGAATAAATAGCTATTTTTGTGACATTATAATTAAACAATTATGAGACGAATTATACTACTTGCTGCAATGTTGGTTGCGTTCATCAATTCACAGGCTGGGATTGAGGAGCAACTTGATTCGCTATTTGCCCAACGATATGGTGCGAATGATAAAAATCCGGGCGGCGCGGTGCTAATTGCCCGCGGCGACAGTGTGCTTTATGAGCGTTATTTTGGTAGCGCAGACATGGTTAGCGGAGAGCAAATCAGTGAACGCACTCTGTTTAATATAGCGTCGGTATCGAAACAATTCACAGTGATTGGATTGCTGCAATTGGTGCAAGACGGATTGGTGAATGTGCAAGCGCCGGTATCAGATTATATGGATTATCCGCAATTGTTTTGGCATAACATCACACTTGCCGACTTGGCAGGTCACACCTCAGGAGTGCCTGACACGCGAGACCGTTCAAGCCGCGAACGGTGTATTTATGCAACAGATGAGACGTCGATAGCATATTTTCCGTTTGTAGACTCGCTGGAGTTTGACCCGGGTACAGCGTACGATTATCTCAATCCGTCGTTTTTGATTTTGGCAAAAATCATTGAGCAAAAGAGCGGCAAGCAATTCATTGATTATCAACAAGAGCACATATTTAATCCGGCAGGTATGACTACGGCGGTATATTTCAATCCTGACTCTATGCCTGCACACACAGCGCACGGATACGAGCCTAATGCTAGCGGAGGATGGGATGAATTTGACTATGGCGAAGAAACATTTTTTGCCACACGTCCCGACGGCGGTATCTATGCCACGGTGCGCGACATGTTGGCATGGGAACTTGCTCTGCAACACAACACACTTCTCAATGCATCGCTGCGCGATATGGCATACTCGCCACGCATCAGTGTGAGCGATAGCAAGTGGTGCGACTATCAGCGCCGGCCAAACACATGGTATGGCATGGGCTGGTTTATAGACACAACGCCGGGTAGTCAGGTGAAAGTGTATCACACGGGCGATAACGGAGGATTTCAAGCATACGTGGCCAAATATCCGGCTGACAATACGGTTATCATAGTGCTTGAAAACAGACACGATCAACCGCGCTGGGAGATGGCTAAAGCCATAGATAAGATACTTGGAAAATGAGTTGAGATTACTCCGTTTCCCACTCGGGGTGACAACGACGGAACTCGCTGATTATAAGCTCTTGCACGCTGGTAATTTCGTCGTGGAGAAGAGTTTTTTTGCGGTGTCCGATATAGAGTTTATTGAGCATTGGAGTGTATCCTTCCCAAAGACGGTGCACGAGGCCTTGCTCAACGGCTGCGCTGCAAGATGACGAAGGCACAACGGCTAAGCCGGCGCCATGAGAGAGACAACGCACTATGCTGTTAACGTCGGGGAGAGTGAAGTTTGCAATGATGTCGAGGTCGGCTTTGAAATTTATGCGCCAAAATTTAGTAAGGTCTTCCACTTCAGAGTTGCTATACCAAAGTTGACTTTTCAGCCATTTTCGCACCGATTTTTTGTTGTCGAAATCGAGGTTATTGAATCCGGTTATATCTGTACCTTTTCCGGCAATAAGCACAAAGTGCGAGCTGCCAACGAAGTGGTATTCAATGTTTCGCAACGGTGTTTGCATGTTAGAGACAATCATGTCGACGGTGCCATTTTCGAGCAAAGAAGTGAGGTGCTTATTGCTACCATTGTGGAGGATGATGTTGAGGCTCAAGTTTGACATGTGCGTCTCCAAGAGTTGAGCAGACAATCCGGGGAACATGCCAATGTTTAAAGTTTTGCGTTTCACGCTGTGTCCGAGGAGGAAAGCCGTTTCCACTTCTTCCATTTTAGTGATAGAGCCGGAAATTTGGTGGTATAGCATATTTGCACGCTCGTTAGGAATGAGTTTACGGCGCGTACGTTCGAAAAGAGGTTGACCGATATAGCTTTCTAAAGCGCTGAGTTGCAAGCTCACTCCGGGTTGAGAGAGATTGAGTTCAACGGCAGCATCGCTCATTGTACCAACCTCATACACAACCTTAAAAGTGCGGAACCATTCTAAATCACATCGCATAAAATAGAGGTTATTATAATTTTTATTATAGACGTGCTAAAGTTTTGTTATTATAAACTTTCAATAAAAGGTATTACCTTTGCAACCGCAAAAGTAATGATAATTTATAATAATTCCAAATTAGAAATCCTATTGATTTAGTAATGAGAATTTTAGTTAACCTAATTTTAATAACCTTGATATCACTATCAGCAGCTGCACGACAAATGGGCACACAGATAGTAGGTCAAGTTTTGAATCAAAAAGGTGAGCCTGTTGATTTTGCTACCATAACCATTAAGCAAACCGGTGCAGAGACATACACCGATGAAAAGGGAAATTATCGTCTAGCGATAGCGCCGGGCAATTACACGCTGAGCGCATGGTCGTCAGGCTTTGAAGCAGTAGAGAAACAAGTGCAAGTGCCCAATCATGGCAAAGTGATTGTGAACGTAGTGCTTGCTGATCAGCCCGAGATGCTAGAAGAAATCACAGTAACCGGTTCGGGTGTTAGCAAGGTGCGCAGCTCATCGTATAATGCGATAGCAATTGACACACGCGAATTGGCAAATACAAATAAGAATTTGGCAGACGCACTCGGAAAAGCTCCGGGTATGAAACTCCGCGAGACAGGTGGTGTTGGTTCGGATATGCAACTTTCGATGGATGGATTTTCAGGTAAGCACGTGAAAGTGTTTATTGATGGAGTGCCACAAGAGGGAGTTGGCGAATCGTTTGGTGTGAACAACATACCGGTGAATATGGCGAATCGCATTGAGATATACAAAGGCGTTGTGCCTGTTGGATTTGGCACTGATGCCATAGGCGGTGTGATTAACATTGTGTCAAACCGCAATCGTCGCTCATGGAACGTTGATGCCAGCTACAGCTATGGTTCATTCAATACACACAAGTCATATATCAACGCATCGCAAAACCTTAAGAACGGTTTTCACTGGGAGTTGAATGCTTTTCAAAACTATAGCGACAATAACTACTGGATTGATAACTCGGTGAAAGATTTCACCACCGGAGCTATTGACCGCACAAAGATTGAGCACATACAACGTTTCCACAATAACTATCACAACGAGGCGGTTGCCGGCAAAGTTGGTTTCCTTGATACTAAATGGGCAGACCGATTTTTGGTTGGATTGACATATAGCCGCATGTATCAAGAGATACAAAACGGTGTGCGTCAAGATATTGTTTACGGACAAAAGAATCGCCACGGCTACTCATTGATGCCGTCACTTGAATATGTGAAACGCGGCATGCTCAACAACCGTTTGGATGTTACTGCAACAGCAAACTATAACCACAATATCACAAACAATGTTGACACCGCAATGGTGCAATATAACTGGCGCGGTGAGACAAATGCGCTCAACTCTCCGGGTGAGCAAAGCTATCAATTGCTCAAGGCTATAGCAAACAATGTGAATGCTACTGCAACTGTGAACTATCGCATAGCTCAAGGTCAAACAATCACAGTGAATCATGTGGTTAACACATTTCACCGCAGCAACACAAACATGCTGTATGCTGAACCGCTCACCGACCCCATAGCTAAAATTACCACTAAAAATATCACCGGATTGAGCTATCGCTACATGCCCGTTGAGCGATGGAATGTCACAGCATTCGGAAAATACTACAATCAATATGTTGCAGGCCCTATGGCAACGACATCTAACAGTGAAGAATACGTGAATGTTACGCGTACATCAGCTGATTGGGGATTTGGCGCAGCCGGCACATATTTTATCATTCCTTCATTGCAAGCGAAACTTTCGTATGAGCGAGCTTTGCGTTTGCCCACCATTGAAGAAATGTTTGGTGATGAAGACCTTGAGATGGGCGATATGACCATCAAACCGGAAAAGAGCCACAACGTGAATTTCAACCTCAGTTGGAATGGAAAATACGGCAAACACGGAGTGTATGTTGAAGGCGGATTGGTATATCGCGACACCCGCGACTACATACAACGCAACATTACCAACCTTTCAGGCGGTAAACAAGCAGCAACATATATCAACTACGGAAAAGTGCTCACAAAGGGTTTCACCTTGTCGGGACGTTATAGCTTTGACCGTTGGGCTTCTGTTGGCGGAAACTTGACATCAATCAGTGTGCGCGACAACATGAAATATGTTAACGGCACAACAAATGCCAACATCACATATAAAGACCGCGTGCCCAACTTGCCGTATTTCTTCACCGATATGGATTTCAATTTTTACTGGCACGGCTGCGTTGAAAAAGGAAATACATTGCAAGTGACCTACGACAACCAATACACAAAGAGCTTCTGCTACTATGCTTCAACAATCGGAGCTGACAACAGTGACTATATGGTGCCAAACCAATGGGCTCACAATGTGTCACTCACATATAGCATTAACCGTGGCAAATATAATCTATCGTTTGAGTGCCGCAACTTCACTAATGCTAAGCTTTACGACAACTTCAGTTTGCAAAAGCCGGGTCGTGCATTTTACGGAAAAGTGCGTGTGTGCTTCGGCGGAAAATAATCTTGACAAACAATAATAAAAATATAGAATATGAAATCTACAAAAATTTTCATGGCAGCATTGGCTGCTGCATCAGTGCCCATGATGCAATCATGCTCTGACAACAACAATGATGATATCATCGGCGACGGAAACAACGGCAACCAAGAAACAGTGACATCAGCACCCGGTTTTGTGCTCGCAGCAACCGGCACAGTGCTTGGCAGCAGCGCAAACGTTCTCCTTTCTCCCACAACTCTCGATGAGGGTTCAATTTCAATTGTAGGCAACGGCTTGACAAACGACGGTGCAACACAATGGGTGTTTGTTGATGGCAAATATTTGTATGCATTGACCTACAACCAAGGCAACGGCGGCACAACACGTTCATACTATCGCGATGCTAACGGCGATATCAAAGCACGTAGCAAAGAGTATGAAATCAAGCGTTTCACCACATTTGGCACATACGGTGACTACATTATCACCACCTCTACCGGCGACGCAGCTTCATCATTTGCAAATGCAGCAGGCAATCTGCCGAAATCACTTTTGATTTCATATCTCCACGTCACAGACGAAACTTACACAACCAATGCATCAAGCGAGAAATATCTTGCAGAAAACTATGTAGGCACCGGCGAATATGTGATTCTTGCCGGCATACAGCAACGTGGCAGCCAACTTTTCTCAGCTGTGATACCTAACGGTTTGAGTGCTTACGGTGCAGCGATTGACAACGGTAAATACATACTTCCTGGCAATGAAGACCTCGTGAAGACTGAAAGCGGTGGCTCAGCAAGCTCAGCTTACGTTAAAGGTGAATTGCAATACACCCAATATCCTAACAAATGCTGGGTAGCAATCTACAATGACCACAACATGACTGACCCAACAATCATCAGCACAGACAAAATTTCATACGCTTGCGGACGATACAAATCACAATACTATCAAATGATTTGGGCTGCTGACAACGGTGATATCTATGTATTCTCACCCAGCTATGCTAAGACAATGACCGACAAACGTCAACAAACCACTCTTCCTGCCGGAGTTGTGCGTATCCCTGCCGGATCAAACAATTTTGACAACTATTACGTTAATCTTGAAGAGCAATCAAACGGTGCAGGTTTCTTGAACTGCTATCCTATGGGCGAAAGCAAATTCTTGCTCGTGATGTATGACCGTCCTTTCTCAGAAACAGGCTACACTGCAAACACACTCGCAATGTTTGACGGCGCAACAGGCAAGCTCACTTATATCAGCGGTCTTCCTGAAGCATCAACAATCACCGGCTTCAGCAAAGGTGTATACAACGAAGATGGCAAAACATACGTTGTGGTTGTAACCGACAGCTATCCTGCTGTATATTGCATTGACCACAACACTGCAACAGCAACAAAAGGTCTTGAAATTCAAGCAACAACTTGCACCGCAATTGGTGTTCTCAAATAAAAAAGACTAAAGAGATTAATGAGAAAGTTTTTTCAAAAAATTCACTTATGGCTTTCGGTGCCATTTGGAATTATAATCTTTCTGACGTGTTTTTCAGGCGCAATGCTCGTCTTTGAGCCTGAAATTCACGAAATGTGTAACCACGACATCTACTATGTCAGCGAAGTAAAAGAGCAAGCGATACCTTTGGAGACACTCATGCAAGGAGTATCGTCAACACTTCCTGACAGCGTGGAAATAACAGGTGTCACAATCAGCGACAATGCGGAGCGCACTTATCAAGTGAGCTTGTCTAAGCCACGCCGCGCATCGTTGTTTGTTGACCAATATACCGGTAAAATCACCGGCCAATATGAGCGCGGAGCATTTTTCAAACAAATGTTTTTCTTGCACCGCTGGTTGCTCGATGGAGGCAATCCAAAAGAAGGCGGAGTGTTTCACGGCAAACTCATTGTTGGCATATCAACATTAGTGTTTGTGATTGTGCTCATCACCGGTATAGCAATCTGGGGGTATCGTGCACGCAAATCTTTCAAACGCAGCCTGAAAATCATGACCGGAAATGGCAAACTTGTATTGTTTAAGAGCTTACACGTTGCCGGCGGTATGTATATAGTAGTATTTCTTCTCGCAATTGCGCTCACTGGTTTGACTTGGTCGTTTGACTGGTATCGCACCGCATTTTATAAAGTGTTTGGTGTGGAGCAAACCGAGTTCCATCACGGTGGTGGTGA
>CAZGAN010000083.1:0-8879 GCA_964523655.1 uncultured Bacteroides sp. | reverse complement strand
CACTTATCTGATGATGGCATTATATTCAGCATCCCATTTAAAACCTCAAACCTTATATTATTCGTACCAAACATACGCTCTATGTGACCACTTCTCAACATTTCTGCTGCATTCATATTATACATATTTCCATCAGCTACCAATGCAATATTATCGCACATACGTGTCGCTATATCCAACTCATGCGTAGAGAAAATAATACATTTACCCTGTTCATGAGACAACCGTTGAAGCAATATAACAAGCTCATACCTATTTGGCAAATCCAAAAACGATGTAGGTTCATCCAATAGCACTATCGGCGTTTCTTGAGCCAATGCTCGCGCTATCATTATACGTTGACACTCTCCATCCGACATCTTATCCATTGTACGACCGGCATAGTCGCTCATGCCAACATCATTCAACGCTTGCATCACCACTTCCTTATCTTCATCTTGCATACGGCCTATCCAATTCGTGTACGGAGCTCGTCCAATTGCAACAACATCCATACAACGTAAATTTGCTATCCGCGTACGCTCCGTCGTTACAAATGCAAGCGTCTTTGCTATCTCTGAAGCAACAAGCTTTCTTTGATTCACGCCACTCAATACCACATCACCTGAATATGCTCTATTAAGTCCGGCTATTGCCCTCAGTAGGGTAGACTTACCACTACCATTTCTACCTATTAACGCAGTCAACGTGCCGGGCAAAAACTCAGTAGTAACGCCACTCATCAAATGACGTCCATCATATCCGATTGCAAAATTATCAAGCTTTATCATACGGTTATCGATTTATTGCGCATCACTAGCCAAATAACAATTGGAATACCCAAAAGCGCAGTTATGGCATTTATTGGAAGCGTAAACATTTTTGAAATAATATCACACACCAAAAGCACTGATGCTCCCGTCAGCATAGTACCAGGTAGCAAAACCCTATGATCACTGTTATTAAACAGCATACGAGTCACATGCGGCATTGCTAGACCTATAAATCCGATTGGTCCGCAGAAAGCAGTAACGGTTCCAGCTAACAACGTAGTCGATGTAAATATAAGCGTTCTGCTTTTCTTCACGTTCAACCCCATTGTCACAGCATATTCCTCACCCAACAACAACATATTCAACGGCTTAATTGTAACTATTGCTAATAGCAGCCCTATCGTTATTGCAGGTGCAAGTATCATTAGCTGAGTTGTTGTGACATCGCCAAGCGAGCCCATGGTCCAAATTACAAATGCCTTGAGCGATTCCTCGCGGCTCAAATACTGCAATATCTGAACCACTGCACTAACTCCCGATGACAACATCATTCCGAGTATCAATATAACCATTATATCCTTAATCCTTCTTCCAACCACTGCAACTATCGACAACGCAGCGGCCGCCCCAATCCATGCTGCACCGGCTGTTCCTAAGGCCGACAAACCATAATTTAATCCAACAAGCGGCGCTCCCAAAATAAACAAAGCGACACCAAGACTAGCTCCGGAACTAATTCCAAGCACATACGGCCCGGCAAGCGGATTTCTAAACAAGGTCTGCATTTGCAAGCCACTAACAGTCAATGCTGCACCGGCTAACAACGCAACAACAGCCTTTATCAAACGTATGTTTATCACTATTTTCGCAGCGACACTATCTCTCTCGCCACCTAATAGTGCATCGCACACATCTTGCAGTGGTATACTCACCGCACCAACACTCAAATCAACCACAAAGAGCACTAGTGTCAGCACAGCTAAAATAAGATATAATAGTGTATATTTCGCTCGCATTTACTTAAGTTGTTGATAATACACAAATTCTTCATTTACAGCCTCTGGATGCATTATTTTAAGCATATCCCTAAGCACCAAATCAGGATATACTACCCCAGATTCCCAATAGTCATTCGCGCCTTTCGATGATGTGCGCTTATTACTATTGTAAACCTCACCATACTTCACCGACTTCGTCTCAGCAAATTTCGGATAGCTATTCCTCATCTCACTCAAAGAAGTCATCATGCCAACATTTATCCATCTATCAGCATTTAATGCCAACAAATAAGCTTCCTCCATATCTATAGGAGTTGATGTCGTGCCATTATTCTTCTTATATATATACTCACCACCGGCATCACTTATCAGCTGCGAAATGTAGCTCTTTGTCGATGGCATAAACCACGAATCACCATACGGAGTATTTATCATTACCTTTGGCCTATCTGCACCATATTTTGCCGCTCTTTCCTTTATCTTGTTATAGCGTAAAGGTATTTTCTTAAATACCTCTACTCCAGCATCATACTTGCCAACGACTTCAGCCAAAGCAACCATCCATTCAGCCTTACCCAATGGCGATTCCTCCAAATAATCTCCCACATACATATAGGGTATTCCAAACTCCTCTAGTTTTCCTTCCATTGCGCTGGCGCCATTCACACCATACACCAACACCAAGTCCGGCGATAGTGAAAGCAATACCTCATAATTTATATTCCCATCATATCCAACATCGCCTATTTCATCTCTATGTTTTTGGATTGTTTCATTTGATATAAAATCTATACCTGAAACGCCAACCACACAATCTATAGCACCAATAGCCTCAAGCATGGCCACATGTGTCGACGACATTGCAACAACACGCTTTGCGTCTCCATGCAACACCTGACCATGATATCCTTCCGGCACACCTTCATTATCACGTTCTACGTACAATTTTGCATTTACGCTATCAGCGCCTTGCCACGGATTGTACACCGTTATCATTGCACTCTTAGCATTATCCGCACTCGTTATAGCAAATCCGGTTGCATATCGCGGTTTATACACTTCTTCATCCAAATTAGCTACCGTAGTTTTCCCATTCTGACACGATGTAAAAAACGCTACTGACAACGCTACCAACAAAAGTTTTCTTATTTTCATGCTCATGCGCTATTGGCATTATTAATTTTAGTAAAACAATCGGCATATATAGCTAGTTTGTCTATATCATGCCGATTGTATATATTTCTATTCTATTTAGCCTATTTCAACTTCACGGCCCATTTGCACAACACCTGTCAAATTCAGGTCTTGGTCAAACATCATAATATCTGCATCTTTACCGGCTGCAAGACTTCCCTTTCGGTCATAAACGCCCATCAAACGAGCAGGCGTTTCTGAAGCCATACGCGACACATCCTCCAACGGAATACCTGCTTGTTGCACCGCAGTCTTAATCAAACGGTCCATTGTTGCAATGCTTCCTGCTATAGCCGAGCGGTCTACTAGCTTACAAACACCATCTTCAATGATAACTCGCGGGTCAAATGCAGTTTTCGAATCGCTAGCTGCACATGCAAGAGCATCTGTTATAAGCGCTGTGCGTTCAACACCTTTTTGCTTATATATAAGTTTAAGCATCACTGGCGGCACATGTATTCCATCTGCAATCATTTCAACAGTAATACCATCATTCAAATATACAGCCTCAATCACACCGGCATGCTTATATACACCAACCTTGTGATTACCTGTCATCGCATTATAGAAGTGAGTAGCATGATTAAATCCGGCCTTATAGCCTCGTTCAACTTCTTCAGGTGTAGCTGCTGTGTGTCCCAACGATGCTACAATCCCTTTACTGCGAAGATATGTCGCAAATTCTTCACTTCCGGGAAGCTCAGGCGCTGCATCCCAACGCTTCAATGAAACAAAATCTTCAACTATAGGCTTATACTCTTCCGGTGTTGGAACCTTAATATTCTCCGGCAATTGTCCTCCGGCCATTTTCGGATTAAAGTACGGGCCTTCCAAATGTAGACCAAGCACACCACTCATCGGGTCTGCCACCAGCTTATCACATGTAGCCAAAGCTTCTCGTATCATCGGCACCGTTGATGATGATAGAGTAGGGAAGATTGACGTTGTGCCATGCTTGCGATGTGCTTCAACTGCCACAACAAATGCATCCTCGGTGCATTCCATGAAATCTCTTCCGCCACCGCCATGCACATGTATATCCACGCCACCGGGCAACACATACGCACCTTTAGCGTCAATCACTTTCTCTACATTCTCCAAAGGTTTCGAATGTTTCAAAATCGCCTTAATTCGCATGCCTTCTATCAGCACACTTCCGTCCTCAACCCATCCTGAGGGTGTTAAAATACGGCCATTGATAATTTGTGTAATCATCTTCGATTAGCTTATGTAAGAGTAAATACTATTTTTTTCGCTTTGCTTACCGATTTACGTAATAGCAATTGCTATCACAAAGTTACAAATTATTTCTAACATCACAACACTATATTTATCTAAAATAATTTTCTCCTTCCTCTTGTATTTATCAGCAAAATGTTGTAATTTTGTGCCGTAAACATAACACTCCACAAAAAAGGAATGAAATATTGTGTCAAATTGCGATTCACGCGCTTCGGTTTTCTTGCTGGAAGTCGTCTTAAAGCTAAAAGAGACGACGTGCACATTACCGCTGCGCGATATTTTTATGCCCTTGTTTAACAAGTACGCCTAAATCTACGCAATTGAGACACATGTTGATTTTTTAGATTTGCTCTTTAATTTTTAAAAGTTTCCTATATGTCACAATTGCGATTTAAAGTAATCGAAGAAGCCTTCAACCGTAAAGCGGTTAAGGTTGAGATCCCGAAAGAACGTCCCGAAAGCTACTATGCTAAGGCTGTGTTCAATCGACAAAAGATGTTTGAGTACTTACCTAAAGACACTTTTGATGCTCTAGAATTTGCCATCAAAAACAAAAAACCAATTTCTCGTGAAATCGCTGACAGCGTGGCCGAAGGCATGAAACGTTGGGCTATCGACAACGGCGCTCGTCACTACACACACTGGTTCCATCCCCTCACCGACGGTACTGCCGAGAAACACGATGCCTTCATCGAACACGATGGCAAAGGCGGTGTCGTTGAAAAATTCTCAGGCAAACTCCTCGTTCAACAAGAACCTGATGCCTCTAGCTTCCCCAATGGCGGTATCCGCAACACTTTCGAAGCACGTGGATACTCTGCTTGGGACATCTCTTCTCCCGCATTCATTCTAGATGAAACTCTCTGTATCCCCACCATTTTCATCTCTTACACAGGTGAATCTCTCGACTACAAGACACCTCTGCTTCGTGCACTTAACGCTGTCGATGTCGCTGCTACCGGTGTAGCTCGCTACTTCGACCCTGCTGTTAACCACGTAATATCATATCTCGGCTGGGAACAAGAATACTTCCTCGTTGACGAGTCACTCTACAATGCACGCCCAGACCTCGTTCTAACAGGCCGCACACTCATGGGACATGAAAGTGCTAAAAACCAACAACTTGAAGACCACTATTTCGGTGCTATTCCCTCTCGTGTTGAAGCATTCATGCTCGATCTCGAAATCGAATGTCACAAACTTGGCATACCCGCAAAAACTCGCCACAACGAAGTTGCTCCAAACCAATTCGAGCTCGCACCTATATTCGAAGAAACAAACCTCGCTAACGACCACAACCTCCTTCTCATGTCTGTAATGGCTGAGGTTGCTCGTCGTCACAACTTCCGCGTACTCCTTCACGAAAAACCATTTGCAGGAATCAACGGATCAGGTAAACACAACAACTGGAGCCTCGGCACTGACACCGGAGTACTCCTATTCGCTCCGGGTAAAACCGAAGAACAAAATCTCCAATTCATCACCTTTGTAGTAAACGTAATGGCTGCAGTTTACAAACACAACGCTCTGCTCAAAGCCTCTATCATGTCTGCTACAAACGCCCACCGTTTGGGTGCAAACGAAGCTCCTCCAGCTATCATCTCAATCTTCACCGGTAGTCAACTCGCTAGCGTACTCGACAGCCTCGCTAACTCAGACGGCGAACTCAGCGACCTCGCTAAACGCGAAGGCATCTCTGTCGGTCTTGCTCAGATCCCCGAAATTCTTATCGACAACACCGACCGCAACCGCACATCACCATTCGCATTCACCGGTAACCGCTTCGAATTCCGTGCCGTTGGATCTAGCGCAAACTGCGCATCGGCAATGATCGCCCTTAACGCCGCCGTTGCCGATCAGCTCACCGAATTCAAAAAAGCAGTTGATGCAGCCGTAGCTAAAGGTACCAGCCTCAAAACAGCTATTCTCAACGAAATACGCCGTCTCATCAAAGAATCAGCTCCCATCCACTTCGATGGCAACGGATATAGCGACGAATGGAAAGAAGAAGCTAAACGTCGCGGCCTCGACTGCGAAACTTCTGCTCCCAAAATCTTCGACGCTTACCTCAGCGAATCAAGCGAAAAAATGTTCGACCGCACTGGCGTATTCTCAAAAATCGAACTCGAAGCACGAAACGAAGTTAAATGGGAAGTATACACCAAAAAAATCCAAATCGAAGCACGTGTACTCGGCGATTTGGCTATAAACCACATCATTCCAGTCGCAACAAAATACCAATCTATTTTGGTCGACAACCTCGTTAAGCTCAAGAGCCTTTTCTCTCCCGAAAAAGGCGCTCGTCTTGCTTCTCACGACCTCGAAGTAATCGAAAAAATCTCTCACCACATGGCTGTTATCAAGCTCGAAGTCGACAAAATGATTGATGCTCGTAAAGCCGCTAACAAAATAGTTTCAGAACGCGAAAAAGCTATCGCTTACCACGACACTGTCGCTCCCGCTATGGAAACTATCCGTTACCACATCGACAAACTCGAGCTCATGGTCGACAACGAAATGTGGCCCCTCCCAAAATATCGCGAACTCCTTTTCATCCGTTAATCAATTCCGTTAACAAATGGAACAAATCAAACACGAATGTGGCGTTGCAATGATACGCCTCCGTAAACCTCTTGAATATTACAAAAAAAAATACGGTAGCTACACCTGGGCCCTCAACAAGCTCTACCTCCTGATGGAGAAACAGCACAACCGTGGTCAAGAAGGTGCAGGTGTCGGCGTCGTCAAATTGCACACAGAGCCCGGACACGAATACGTTTTCCGCGAACGCGCTCTCGGCTCTGATGCAATCCAAAACATATTCGAAGGTATTAACAAACAACTGCCGACAAACCTTCACAACATGTCTGTCACAGACGTTGAAAGCGAAGTGCCTTTCATCGGCGAAATCTACATGGGTCACCTTCGCTACTCCACAACCGGACGTAGCGGCATCTCCTATGTACACCCATTCCTGCGTCGCAACAACTGGCGATCTCGAAACCTCCTCCTCTGCGGTAACTTCAACCTTACCAACGTCGACGAAGTCTTCGAATCAATTGTTGCTCGCGGACAACACCCTCGAATCTACAGCGACACAATCGTGTTGCTTGAGCAACTCGGTTACGCCCTCGACAAAGAGAACCACCGCCTATATCGCGAATTCCGCAATCGTTTCACCGACCCGGCTCTTGGCATCGCCATCGAAGACAACATGGACATTGCTCGCGTGCTCAAAGCTGCAGCTCCGCTCTGGGATGGCGGCTACGTTATCTGCGGTGCTACCGGTTCAGGCGACTTCTTCTCTCTGCGCGACGCAAACGGTATACGCCCGGCTTTCTACTACTTCGACGACGAAGTTGTTGTCCTCGCGTCAGAGCGACCGGTCATCCAAACAACTTTCAACATTCAAATCAATGACGTTCACGAGCTAAACCCCGGCGAAGCATTGATTGTTGGAAAACACGGTCAGCTCTCAGTTAAACGCATCCTCCCTGAAGCCCAAAACAAACGATGCTCTTTCGAACGCATCTACTTCTCTCGTGGTAGCGATGCCGACATCTACAGCGAACGAAAAGCCCTTGGAGCATACCTCGTTCCCGAATTGCTTGAAAAAATCAACGGAGACTTCGAACACACTATATTCTCGTTCATTCCTAACACCGCCGAAGTCGCATTCATGGGCATGAATGCCGAGCTCGAACGACGTCTCGACCAAGCCCGAATGGATGAAATACTCAAACTACGCGATGACGGGAAACTTGACGACGCTAAACTTAAAGAAATTATGCGCCGTAAAGTACGTGTCGAAAAAATTGTCATCAAAGACATCAAACTGCGCACATTCATCGCCGAGAGCGAAACCCGCAACGACCTAGCCGCACACGTCTACGACGTTACCTACGGCAGAGTCAAAAACGACGTCGACACCGTCGTCGTCATTGACGACTCTATAGTGCGAGGCACAACGCTGCGCAAGTCCATACTAACAATGCTCGACCGTTTGCACCCTCGCCGCATAATTGTTCTTTCATCATCACCACAAGTCCGATTCCCCGATTGCTATGGTATCGACATGAGCCGCATGAGCGAATTCATCGCGTTCAAAGCAGCCATCGAACTTCTCAAAGAATCCGGTCGTCAACACATCATCGATGACGTATATCAAGCCTGCGTTGCCGAACTCAAAAAACCGGCAAAAGAACAAATAAACGCAGTCAAAGCAATATACGAACCATTCACCGATGCCGAAATTTCAGCCAAAATAGCAGAAATGCTCACAGGCCCCGAAATTAAAGCCGACGTCGAAATTCTTTACCAATCACTCGACGGGCTTCACAAAGCTGTACCAAACCACCCCGGTGACTGGTACTTCTCCGGCGACTACCCAACCCCCGGCGGCACTAAACTCGTCAATCGTGCCTTCATAAACTTCTACGAAGGCAACCCCGACAAACGCTAATAAGCATCCCCTTATACCTAGAGACTGCCTGACACTCAAAGTCACGCAGTCTCTTTTTTATTTCCACGACACAGCTCGCCTCGCCTGTTTTTGACCAAAATTTACCGTATACCACTGAGCGTTAACCATGTACGGGCACGATGAATCGGATGGCTGCACACATAGATGGTTACGATATTATATAAATGGTAAGCGATGTCAATGTGCTCTTGCTGACTTTTGGTCGGTGAG
>CAZGAN010000082.1:0-9028 GCA_964523655.1 uncultured Bacteroides sp. | reverse complement strand
CCCGGAGAGCGCATCTCCGGGGACTATTGAAATAAAAATGAATTAGTAATTCCATCGACACGCTATCATTGCAATGTTCGGGCTCGCTATGGTGCGCAAGTCTACTATCTGATTAAACCTACAGTTCACGTACGTCAGTGCCGGGTCAAACGACACATCAAGCATGGTTAGCTCATTATTATTACACAGCACTCGCTGCAAAAATGTGTAATTTGAAAGCTCCAAACTTGACAAATCATTGTACGAGCAATCAATAAACATCAGCCTTCGGCATTGCGTGAGCGTCAAACTTGTGAGGTCATTGTACGAACACACCAAATCAGTGAGCACATTGCAATTGTGTATCGCTAACGATTTCATATTGTTGTCACTGCAAATAAATGTGGCAAGTGAGGGTAGGTTGGCAACATACATATTAGTAATATTGTTGTCATCAATATTCACGTTTGTGAGATTGTCAACACCCGAAAATGTTATACCCGTGAGCCTATTGTATCCGGCATACAAATTCTTGAGCGCTGTGCAATCATTAATGCTCAACTGCTCAAGCCTATTGCCCTGACAATTCAACGTCTTCAGCGTGGGCGAATTGCTCAGATTGAGTTCCACAAAAAGATTATTCGAAAGATTCAGGTTTGTGATTGCCGGAATGTCAGTAAGATTAATGTCTGACAAACGATTGTTGTTTGCCGACAAATTTGTTAGACCATTGCATCCGGTGATGCTCAATTGTGTGAGTTTGTTGCGCGACACATTTGCCGAGGTCAGCGCCGTGTTGTCATCTAGAGTCACCGCCGTGAGCGCATTGCGCGACACGTCGAGCGTGCGCAACGAGTTAAATCCCGTCAGCGCGAGCATGCCACCCAGTTTGTGGCCTTTCCACTTAATTTCTGTGATGTGTCCGCCTTCAATCACCACTCCGTGCCACGATGCCGGATTATTCATGTCATTGATACCCAAAGCAGTCGCATTGTTTGGCTGCTCTTGAGCCGGCTGACTTAAGAACGCTTGCAGTTGTTTTAGCTCATTCTTATTGAGCTTTTGTGCGTGTGCTATCGCGCAACTCAGCGCAACAACAATTAAAAGTGCTACCTTTTTCATAATGGTTGTTTGATAAAGTGAATCACCACCTCAAACAACCATTAATGCAAAAAAGTTTAGAACGGTGCCGGGCCGTCGTCGCCGGTAAGGTCTACACTTCCGCCTGTAAATGGCGATGGTGTGCCTGGTGCATTGCCGTCTGCTCCAATTGAATTGAGCTTAGAACCAACACTAGCCATACTCATTGGCGTTGACTCTTCTTCCCAGTTCTCAAATCGCGCAAACTTAGCGCGGAATCGCATCTTCACATCATCTACCGAACCACTACGGTGCTTGGCTATAATAAATTCTGCCAATCCGCGTATGTCATTACCGTTAGCATCTGTATCACTGCGCAGATAATACTCCGGACGGTGTATGAAGCAAACTATATCGGCATCCTGCTCAATCGCTCCTGATTCACGCAAGTCACTAAGTTGCGGTCGCTTGCCATCAGTGCGGCTTTCAACCGAACGGTTAAGCTGTGACAATGCTATAATTGGTATGTTCAACTCTTTTGCCAATTGCTTGAGCGAACGTGAAATCATACTAACCTCTTGCTCACGTGAGCCAAACTTCATGCCCGACGCATTCATCAACTGCAAATAGTCAATGATTATCATTTTCACCTGATGTTCGCGCACCAAACGACGTGCCTTTGTGCGGAGCTCAAAAATTGACAATGACGGCGTATCGTCAATATAAAGCGGCGCTCCGTTCAAGTGCTTGATACGTGCCATGAGTTGATCCCACTCCAAGTTGGTGAGCTGGCCGCTCTTGATTTTCTGACCTTCAAGCTCGCACACATTACTGATAAGACGGTTTACCAACTGTATGTTCGACATTTCAAGCGAGAATACTGCTATTGGTGTGTTGTAGTTGATTGCCATATTTTTTGCCATTGACAACACGAACGCTGTTTTACCCATAGCCGGACGTGCTGCAATGATGATAAGGTCACTGTTTTGCCAGCCTGAAGTAATCTTATCCAAATCGTGGTAGCCTGATTCAAGTCCTGACAAACCTGACGTGCGGTTTGCTGCATTTTGTATTTGTTGCAATGCCGATGTGATTACCGGGTCAATTTGAGTCACATCTTTCTTCACATTGCGTTGTGATATCTCAAACAATCGCCCTTCTGCCTCTTGCAAAAGGTCATCTACGTCGTTACTCTCGTCAAATGCCTTACTCTCTATCGACGACGCAAACGCAATAAGCTCACGCGCTAGATATTTCTGCGCTATAATGCGTGCGTGAAACTCTATGTGTGCCGCTGAGCTAACTCTTGCTGTTAATCCGGTGATAAATACCGGACCTCCAACTTGGTCAAGTGTGCCATTTAGACGCATCTGCTCGGTGACTGTGAGCATATCTATTGGCCGTTGCGCTGCGCCAAGTGTTTGCACGGCTTCATAAACCAAACGGTTGTTCGGCTCGTAAAAACTTTCTGGCTTGAGCAAGTCGCACACGGTTGTGTATGCATCTTTTTCAAGCATCAATGCACCTAGCACTGCCTCTTCGAGATCTTTATCGCGCGGCGCTATACGTCCTGCAACATCAAGCATCGGCTGATGTTGCGGCTTAGAGTATCTGCCCCCTTTATTGTATGAGGCATTATTTGATTGAGAATTGTTCATCGATTGTATGTTAAAGTCTTCTGTCGACCTTTATGCCTCAAAGTTAGCCAAATTAATCTACAAATACAAATTTATTTCACCTCTTTTAAACACTCACCTCAAAAACAACACACGGTTTTGCGCTCGCTAAAGCGTAAAACCGTGTGCCGATATTGTAATCTTTCCCTTATGCCAACTTGTCGAGTGTTTCGGCAATTGTTGCGAAGATTGATTCTACTGCACCCATGCCGTGGATTGCATAGTAGTTTCCTTCTTCGGTGTAGTGTTGCTTGAGGGGTGATGTTTGGCTGTGATATACTTCAAGACGTTTTTTGATTGTTTCGAGATTGTCATCTGCACGTCCGCTTTCTTTACCACGTTTGAGCAAACGTTCTACGAGTTCTTCGTCTGCAACTTCAAGACCTACTACTGCGTGCACTTTTGTGCCACGTTCTGCAAGCATAGCTTTCAATGCTACTGCCTGAGGTATTGTGCGGGGGAAACCGTCGAAAATCACACCTTTGCTAGTTAGCTCTTTGTTGTTGTCGAGCACGCTTGCCAATACGCTAATCATCAATTCATCGGGTATGAGACTACCTTTTGAAATGTAGCTGTCAGCTGTTTTACCAAGCTCTGTACCTTTTGCAATTTCATTGCGCAAAACCTCGCCTGTTGAGATATGATACAATCCGTAACGTTCAATTAATAGTTCACTTTGTGTGCCTTTACCACTTCCGGGGGCACCAAAAATAACAAGATTCAGCATTTTGTCGATAGGTTGTGTAGTATGAGTAATTGTAATTATTTTTCTTCTTTCAGCGAATAGATGTCATTGAGATTGCGTGCCAAACCATCAAGGTCTAGTCCGAAGCCCACAATAAATTTCTGCGGTATCTCAAATCCAACATAGTCGGGGCTTACAGGCACTTGCAGCGCTTCGGGCTTAAACAACAATGTTGCCACTTTGATTTCTGCCGGCTCTTTTGCTTTTAAATCTACCAAAAGCTTCGCTATCGTGTTTCCTGTGTCTACTATGTCTTCTACAACTATCACTGTGCGGCCCTTGATGTCTTCTTTCAATCCTAGCACTTCTTTTACCACTCCGGTTGACCCGGTGCCCTCATAGCTCTTCAGACGTATAAATGTTATTTCTCCATCTCCGTCAAATGCTCTGAATAGGTCACTGGCAAAAGGAAATGCCCCGTTCAGAACACAGATGAACAGAGGCATTTTGCCGCCACAGTCGCGGGTTATCTCGCGACCCAATTCTGAGATGCGCGCATCTATTTGTTCACGTGAGATATAGGGCTCAAATGTCAGCCCTTTGTAGGTCACTTCTTTTTTCATTGCTTTGCCTAAAATTTCGGACAAAGTTACAAAAAAATCTCTAAACAATTATAATACTCGCACTAAAAGTTATTTTTTATTGTGTTAATATTTTGAGCGCTGCTTCATAGTCCGGCTCATCGGTGATATTGCGAACTAACTGTGTGTAAATCACTTCGCGATGCTCATTCAATATTATCACTGCACGTGCCAATAATCCGGCGAACACTCCGTCAACAAGTTGCAGCCCATATTTCTGTGCAAATGTGAGCGAGCGAAATGCTGAGGCAACTATCACATTGTCTATATTATTTGCCCCGCAAAATCTCTTGCCTGCAAATGGCAAGTCCATTGACACGCATATCACTACCGTGTTCTCTAGCTTTGTCGCTTCGGCATTAAATCGTCGCACTGATAGTGCGCACACCTCTGTGTCTATACTCGGAAATATGTTCAGCACCACTCGTTTGTCTTGAAAATCGTAGCACTGTATCTCCTTGAAATCTGTGTCTACGAAGTTATAACATGGCGCTTTCTCCCCAACAACCGGTATGCTACCGTAGGTGTGACATGGTACGCCTTTGAAGAAGATTGTTTCCATATTGTTCTCGGTTTTTTAAGTTACTTTCTGATTAGTTCTTGGCATTGCTGTCGCAGAGCGCCATTTGTTGTATAACAAAAGAACTTAGGTTTTTGTTGAATCCTATCATGTAACTTTTAACTTTTCCTTCTCCTGAACACATTAGCAGAGTAGGGTACATGCTCACCCCACAATCAACTGCAAATGACCGTGCCGACATCAGTATTGTCTCACACTCAAGCAGCTCCGAAAACATTTCATCAATCACATCTGCATCTGCCGTATTAAGTGCATAAATCACATTCACATCTTTTGGCACATTTCTCACGGCATTGCGTACTGCAGCAATTGTAGCTGCAGTTGTTGACACATCCACATCAAGAAAAACTATTATTGTAGCTCGGTCAAACGTATCATCACGCTCAAATGTGAATCTTTCTCGCGAAGGTGTCATCGCTGAAAATGCCGGTAAATGTTCATTAACCAAATTTTCAACCCTAAAATTTGATGCTCTGTATTTTTCAAATACTTCCGGATATTCGCTCACCAGTTTTCGCTCATCTATTTCATGGTATTCCGCATTATTGGAATAATTATATGTCACTGTAACAGATTGCTCGCTGATACTTGATGGATTGTAAGTCGCCGCAAACGTTATCGGCAAGTAATTTTTACAATCAAATGCAATTTCATAAACTGCCGCCGTATACCCGCTAACGTTTTTAGTTGCACTGACTATAATCGCATTCTCAGTATAGCGTGTATCTATGCTACACGCACTGTCATTCATCCAACTTTCAAGTCGCTCTGCTATGAATTGTGGTAGTAGTTCTGCAAATTGTGCTTGCTTTTGCACTGCTGTTGTACCAACAAACAATTCCGGCTGTATAGCAAAATGATATTCTTGAAGCTTTATGTCTCTGTAACGATAATGGTGCCCATTAAAATATGCGCAAAAACCGGTTCCCCAATCAATTTGGTAGCAGCAAGGGGCAAGCGTATCGCTCTCGCACCGATAACTTTCAAATGATATATCGTAAGTAACCGGATTCTCTGACGACGGTAAATAAATAGCATAGTCAATGCTACCTGCCGTGCATCTAACGGCGCTGATTGCATTGACTATGTTAGTTATTGTTGTATCTGACTTCGCAGTGTAATGACACAGCATAAACACTGCCACAATAAAAATTCTGAGCAGCATAGGTTATGATAAAGGTAAAAAGTGTGTATTGTATTTCTCTGCTTATTGACTGATTACATCGAGCTTAACGATGCCTCCGGTCACGGGCGAAAATTCAACATACGATGGCGCTTTCTTATCGGTGAATAGCGCTGGGTCGATGCCGAATGTGCAACCCAATTGTGCCAACTCTACTGTTGACGATGCTAGTGTTTTGCCATTAAATGTGAGCGTGATTTCTGCAGTGCCGGGTATGGTATAAGCCACTCCGCCTTTCGGAAATTTCTTCTCTTCGCCTTTTTCGTTGACAGGAAGTTTTCCTTCGCTTAAAATACGCATTGTCAACAACACCGGCATGCCTGACATATCATTTATACCAACCACTCCGTCAGTAGGTGAGATGCGTGCAAGCACCACATTTTGTTGCTCTTCGCGTGTAGGCTCAAATGTTACGGTTGTGACTTCTGTGTATGTTTGTGTTGTGCCGGCAAACATTGCTGTGAGCGCTGCTTCTTGCTCTGACAACGCATTAAGCGCCACTTGCAATGCTGCACCGTCAGGTGGCATATTATCTGCATTACCACTTATGAGCTCATTACGTTGTTCTCTAAGCTCAAATATGCGTTGCGCTGCAAGCTCTGCTTTCTTCGAAAGAGAAGTGCTGCGTGTCATTTCCAATGTCACGGCATGGCGTGCTGCTTCAGTCTCCAAAGCTGTGGGCTGTGCCTCAACGGCCTGTGGCAAAACCGGAAGTGCCGGAATAGCAACATCTTCTTCGTTGATAGATAAAGGCACTCCGGCTTGTGTGAGAACCATTGACGTTTGTGTGCCGCTCTTGAATTGAGCAAGCCAACGATTTTCGGCGTTGGGCACACCTCTCGACGTAAGCGTAGCGCTCTTTATGCGCACTTGCTCATCTGCGGTGCGTATTACATTTGTCAAACCGAGATAGCGATTCGCATAGTTCGAAAATTCTCCCGGTTTTGTGACTGTATGTTCAACTTCAAGTGTCACATCAACCACTGTGTTGGGCAATGTGTATGTCAGCCCATACTCTGTAGCCTTTGTGGCTGAAAGTTTTTGGGTTGTTTGTGCAGCAACCGGCATGATGCCTGTCATTGCTGCAATGATTAATGGTATTATGTTTTTCTGCATAGTCGCTAAACTATTTATTCAGTTATCTGTACAATAGCTTTGCCTATATTGTCTGCAATATCTGCCGCTGTCACTCCGTAGTCACCATGATCAATTGCTGCCAATTCGCCGGCAACTCCGTGCACATAGCAAGCTATGAATGCTGCCTTCTCCGGTTTATAGCCTTGTGCCATAAATCCGGCAAGTATTCCGGTGAGCACATCTCCGCTACCGGGTGTAGCCATTGCTGCACATCCTGATGTGTTGAAGAATACTTTTCCGTCAGGACGCACAATCGCAGTGTAGTGCCCCTTGAGAATGATGATCACTTCGTGATATTTTGCAACTTCTATAGCCTTGCGCAAACGTGCCTCATGCGACGGCTGCTCTCCGAATATACGGTCAAACTCGCCGGCATGCGGTGTCAACACTGACAACACTGGTATGTAATTAAGTAGCAATGGCTTTTTCGCAATGCAATTGAGCGCGTCGGCATCAAGTATCACAGGCTCGCCCTTTGAATTACGAATTTTCAAGAAAGTCTCAAGCGCATTGATAGTCTTATCTGAGGTACCAATGCCGGGACCAATTGCTATTGCATTGTATTGGTCTACATTGTCAATTTGGCTTATGTACTGAGCGTTGGGGTCACTTCTAAACATTGCACATGGTTCTGCTATTTGCACTATCGGCATGCCGCATCCGGCTGAGTGTACAGTCACTTTTCCTGCCCCTGAACGAAGCGCTCCACGTGCTGCAAGTATTGCTGCTCCCATCATGCCGTTTGACCCCGCAAATATCAATGCACTGCCAAAATCGGCTTTCGTTGCAAACGGATTGCGCGGTGGCAAAAATTGTCGTATCGTGTTGCGCTCCATGATGAGGAACGTATATGGCGCATTGAGTATCGCTTTTCGGCTCAATCCAACATCGAGCACCTTCCATTCTCCAACAACTTTTGCATTGTCTTCAATCATAAACGATAGGCGAGGAGCTCCCAACGCTATTGTGAGGTCTGCGTGCACCATGTTCTCACGTGATACATGTGAATTCCAGTCACCGAACAAGCCTGAAGGCATATCTATTGACACAACTGTCGCACCGCTTTGGTTGATGCTATGTGCTATTTGCTGTATCGAAACCGGTAAAGCTCTGTCAAGGCCACTGCCAAAAAGACCGTCAAGTATCAAACTTTCGCTATCCGGATCCGGAAACTCAAAATATTCACGACCTGTAATTTCAATCAAGTCGATTGCCACCTCCGCATTCTGCTTGATGCGATCGCGACAAACTCGACACTCCGGTGAAATTCTATCACCAACATTAAATAAATATATCTCAGGATGATAGCCGTGCAAAGCAAGCTGTCGAGCTGTCTCTAACGCTTCAGCTCCGTTGTTGCCCCATCCGGCAAATACAAGTAAACGCACATTCGGTCGCCATCGTGCTGTGATTTCTCCGGCAATGGCTTCTGCGTCAATTTCTATAAGTTCAAGCGATGTCACGCCTTCTTGTTCTATCGTTTGGCGTTCGATGCGTCGTATTTCGTCGTTTGAAAATATTCTCATGTTTGGTTTGTGCTTTTTGCACTGTTATTGAGTAGGTTCTTAATATCGATATTAACTTATGGTATCACGATTTCTTCTTGATGCGCATAGTCAGTGCAAAGTTAACATTTAACATTGAAATTTTCGCACTTTCACGTTTATAATTTCATATTTCTTATAAAAAAATAACGACAGAGCTTAAAAAAACTCTGTCGTTATAATATTTAACTTTTTATGTATTGCTACAAAATTAGTCTTCGTTGAGGTTTACACGTTTGAATGATACTGCTACCAAACCTTTGTCTGCACCATCAAGATATTGAGCGATGGTCAATTTTGCGTCTTTCACAAATTCTTGTTCCATCAAGCATGATTCTTTGAAGAATTTGTTCATACGACCTTGAGCAATGTTTTTGATCATTTGCTCGGGAAGGTTTGCTGCTTTTGCTTCAGCAGTTTCTTTTGCTACGGCACGTGCTTTGTCAGCTTCTTCTGCTGTCAACCAACCTTTTGCAATGTTTGACTCGATGTGATCTTCGCTGTCAACCAAGTTGGGGTTGAT
>CAZGAN010000081.1:0-9327 GCA_964523655.1 uncultured Bacteroides sp. | reverse complement strand
CGTGTAATATCGCGTGTAAGCCTCGCAACGTGCCACACCCGGGGCAATCATATCCCGTTAGCATTTTCAACGGACACCGCGGATAAAAACTCACATCCTCCGGATTATATATGAACAAAATGGTCGCAGCCAAAAAAACTCCGACTACGACCACTATTCCTATTATGGTTTTACCTTTCACGTTAGATTGCCAAGAGGCCTGAAAATATTGCTGCATAAATGATTATGTACAATGACCAGACAACAATTGAGCTAATTACGCCAACAATGCACCATGTGCGAGCACTCTTTGCTGCCTTTTCTGCCCCATCATAGTCGCCTCTGTTGTATTTATCGTTGACTGAGGTGGCTTTGATGATCGCTACCACACCAAATGGTATGCAGCACAACACTGTTGTCAAAATGGCCCATACCAAATTGTTGTCCGGACAGCGTGGCTTTGACTCGGCATCATACATGGCACGCGCATAGCTCTGATGTGCTTGATCTGCTTGTGATGCTGCGCCTCCAAACGGTGGAGGTGTTGTTTGCTCAAACAAAAAAGCTGTTTCCGGCGCTTCTGAGGCCCTAGTCCAATCGCCTAGTCCGTCATACCACACGGGCGTATCAGCCGTCACATTCAATTCTTTTAATTGCTCTTTGGTGTACGGGCCTTGTTGTTGTCCGTTTCTGTGAAGATAAATTTCCATGAGTTGTGTGATAAGGTGTAATTTTTTTATGTTAGAAGAATTTCACTTCTTCGCCAACAATATCGCTGAGCAAGTTGTTTGCCAAGCGGCTGGCTCCGATGCGGAAATACTCGTTATTCAACCATTCTTCGCCAAGCACTTCTTTCACGATTGTGAAATATTGCACGGCTTCTTTTGTTGTTGCTACACCGCCTGAGCATTTGAAACCAACCATGCGTCCGGTCTTTTCATAATACTCTTTAATGCATTGACACATCACGTATGCTGCTTCGAGTGTCGCTCCGGGATATTCTTTTCCGGTTGATGTTTTCAAGAAATCTGCTCCTGAGTATAGGGCCAAGATTGATGCTGCGCGTATGTTTTCTGCTGTCTTCAATGCTCCGGTTTCAAGTATAACTTTCAAGTGCGCATCGCGGCATGCTTGCTTTTGCTCTGAAATTTCGTCGCAAACTTCCTCATAGTCTTCGTCAAAGAAGTTGCCGAGATTGAGCACTATGTCTATCTCGTCTGCTCCTCCGTCAATAGCCAATGCTGTTTCTGCTATTTTTGCCTCAATGGGCGATTGTGATGAGGGGAAGCAGCCTGACACACATGCTATGTTTACAGCTGTTACGTCGAGCACTGTGCGCACTACTTGTGCAAAGTTCGGATACACACAGATTGCTGCCACGTTCTTGTATTGAGGATATTCTTCGTCAAAAGCATTCACGCGGTCAACAAATTTTGCTACTGAGCTGGGTGAGTCGGTTGACTTCAATGTGGTCAAATCAATTGTGTTGAAAAGAAATTGATACACTTCTTTGTTGTCATTTTCTTCAAAGTGCTCTGATATTATCTTTTCTACTTCTGCTTGTACGGTGGCATCGTTGGTGGTTACTTGCGATGCTGCAATCGGTTCGTGATATTTGTCGCTCATAATCAATGTTTTTGATTTTGAATAGTATTAAAAGTTTTTGTTATTCTATCAATTTTGAGTTGTTTTTGTGTCGCTCTTTGTCGCGCTTCGTTTTCTTCTCCAAATTGCGCTCAAAGGCTGCGGTCAAGTCAACTCCTGTTTGGTTGGCTATCGCCATCAGCACCCACAACACATCGGCAAGCTCGTCGGATAGATCACTTTTCTCTCCGGGTTTAAACGATTGATCGCCGTATGTACGAGCCATGATACGTGCTACCTCCCCGGTTTCCTCGGTGAGTATCGCCATATTTGTTAAGGGCGAAAAATAGCGCACGCCGACGGTGGTTATCCACTCGTCGACGATAGCCTGAGCACGCCGTAGCGTTATGTTATTTTGCTCGTTATCGTACATAATCAAGCAAATTTACAAAATATTTTCGAGTTATTGCAATTTTTATCGCACAACTACTTTTTCACTCCCGTTATTGCTGCGTACTATGTACATGCCCGCTGTTGGCAATTGCACTTCTGCTGTGCCGTTACTTGCTTTAAGCGTGGCTATGCGCTGTCCTTGTGTGTTACCCCACCCTGACATCTGTTGCAAGAAAGTGATGGAGAGGTGCGTGTAGGAATGCAGGTTAGGTGGGTATGGATGTGTTTTTAAGATAGATTAACTACCTAAGAGGTAAACGTGTAAGACTTTTGGTTAATTTTGTGTGTAATTTAAAAAACGAGTAAACTCCGTATTCAAAAAACAGAGAGTTAGCAGAGAAATCATCAACAAGAAAAAGCCATGAACATAGATCTAGTACAACCTAAATATTCACTAGCCGAAATAATCCGCATGGTTCACCCAATGAGCGATGAAGCTATTGCATTGTTAGCGTCGCAAGTCACTGAGCGGCAAGTCAAGAAAGGGGAGATTATCGTGCAGGAAGGTAAAATCTGCAACGAGATCTTCTTAATACGCAACGGCGTGTTCCGCAATTTTGCAAATGACGGTGACGGCGGACAAGACACCCGTTGGTTTGCTTACTCAGGCGACCCCGTCGCCTCCATGTTTTCGCTTGCCCAAAATCTTCCGGCAATTGCATCAATCGAAGCGCTAACCAATGCCGAGATGTATGTGATGAATAAAGACGTGCTCTACTCACTGATTCACGAATCGCAAGAATGGGCAGAGTGGGTAAGCTATTTCTTCATTGACGGGCTATACGTGTTGGAGCGCCGCTACACGTTCTTGGGTCGTGGCGATGCCCTTTCGCGCTACAATAATTTCCTTAAGATGCGCCCCAAGTGGATGGTAAACCTCATCCCCCTTAAGTACATAGCATCTTATCTTAATATCACGCCACAGACTCTTAGCAATCTCCGACGACGAGTGAAATAAGTACGAATAACGTTAAATTTTTGTCTGAAAAGACGAATTAATTAATATAGATTAACTGTATCTTCAATTTTATTACATATTTTTGCAAGTATATTCATCATTGTATCTATTGCAAATTAGTGTTGGACATTGAAAAATCAGTTAATCTATGTACCATTTTAGATCAGTTATAATATCATCAGTCATTGCATTGTCATCGCTTTCGGCATCGGCTGTTCCGGCATTTCCCGGACTTATAAAACGCGTTATGCCCGACGGCACAGAGCTCAATGTGAAGCTCGCCGGCGATGAACACGGTCATTATTGGCTCTCAGAAGACAATCAAGTTATTGCCCTTGACAATTCAGGTTTTTTCAGATACGCATCGCTTGATGCCAATGGCAACTATGTTGTTTCTGCAACCAAAGTTCACCCCTTAACACTCCGAACCGCAAGTGAGCGGCAGTTTGTTGCCAAGCTCAACCGACAGTCAGTGCTGTCGGCATTAGAATCGCAACGCATTGCGACAAGCACACGCCGAAAAATTAGCAAATCAAAAGAAACTTCTGAACTGATAGGCACGTTCCCCTCGCGAGGAGAGCAGCGCGCAATAGTTGTGCTCGTGCAGTATCAAGATGTGAAGTTTGCAATCTCCAATCCCGCCGAGACTTTCAACAATATGCTCAATCAACGCGGTTACGACGGCAACGGTGCTACGGGTAGTGCTGCTGATTGGTTTATCGACAACTCATGCGGTCAATTTGAACCAAAATTTGATGTGTATGGTCCGATAACACTGTCGCACGACATGGCATACTATGGCGCCAACGACAATAACGGCGATGACAAATTGGCATATATGATGGCTGTTGAGGCGTGTCAGATGCTGGATGACGATGTTGATTTCACGCAGTATGATCGCGACAACAACGGCGTAATAGACAACGTCTACATCTTCTATGCCGGCTATGGCGAGAACTTAGGAGCATCAGACAACACCGTTTGGCCTCACTCTGACGATATTTCAGATATAACATCGCAGATTTACACCTTCGACGGCGTGCGACTTGACCACTATGCCTGCTCAAACGAGCGCAAACTCGATGACCAAACGGAAGGCATCGGCACATTCTGCCATGAATTTTCACACGTTATGGGTCTTCCTGACCTCTATGCCACTAACTATACCTCAGCCTTCACCCCCGGGGCATGGTCGGTGTTAGACGAAGGTCCGTACAACAACGACTCACACACGCCTCCGTATTACACCGTGTATGAGCGCTATACCCTCGGCTGGCTAAATCCCAAAGAGATTGGCAAACCTGCCAACCATTCGCTGGATGTTATTTCGTCAAACCAAGGATTTCTCATCACCACCAACAAAGACACCGAGTACTTCCTGCTTGAGAATCGTCAACAGCAAGGATGGGACAAATATATTCCTTCTCACGGTATGCTCATATGGCACATTGACTATAATGAAGGCGTATGGAACACCAATACCGTCAACAACAAACGCTCACACCAGTATGTTGACATTGAAGAAGCCGACAACATTGAAAGTGACGGCACCGTGGAGGGCGACCCATTTCCCGGCTCATACAACATCACCTCGTTTACAGACGAAACCACTCCAGGTATGCTCTGTTGGAATGGCACAGGCGTGTCAAAACCCATTACTGACATTGCCGAACGCGACGGCATTATAACATTTGCCATCAGTGGCGGAACACAAGAGTTAGCCTCTGTGGAGGCATTGGATGCAACCGATATTGACATGGAAGCATTCACCGCCAACTGGACCGCAAGCGACCAAGCCGACAGCTACATGCTAACCGTTTACACCACAGTCACACTACCCTCTGGCAAAATTGCATACAACTATGTTGAAGGTTTTGAGAAATGCAACGTTGGCAATGTCACCTCGTATCGCGTAACCGGATTGCAGCCTGCCACAGAATACAAATATAGTGTGCGCTGTGCCGACTCCGAATCGGGGATGGAGAGTCTGTCATCTAACGAAGTAGCTGTTACCACCTCACTGCCTTCGTTTGAGCTGACATCAGCAATCGCACTGCCGGCTACAGACGTGACAGCCGATGGCTTCACTGCAAACTGGCAACCGGTTGACGGAGCTGACGAATATCTGCTCAGTGTCTACACCAAGCAATATGGCGAAGCCGAAACAACAATTGCCGACTTCACTGACGGTCTTGGCGCACTGCCAACCGGATGGGACACCAATTCAAACCTCACCTACTCGCAATCAGCTTACTCGGGTGAAGCCGCACCGTCGTTGCGTTTGGCAACCACAGATAGCTACATCTCAACACCATCATTCACCGACTACGTCCGCGGATTTGAATTCTGGCACCGTGGAGTCAATGCCGCTGACGGTTCACTTCTGAAGATTGGAGCGTTGGTTGGCAACACTTGGCAAGAACTTACAACCTGCGCTGTAGAAAACAGCGCCGGAGGCAAAGTAACTACACTCGATGAAACAGAACTGCCCAACCAATGCTTAGCCTTGAGCATCACCTACCAAACCGAAGGTCGTGGCTCAGTTGCCATTGACGACATCAAGGTTATGCACGGAGGCTTGGTTGGCACAACGTTTGCCGACGGATTTAACGATCTGAACGTTGGAAACAGCTTGCAATATCATGTTACGCTCCCGATGGAGGCAACATACTACTATACCATCAGAGGCGCGGCTGGCAACACTTCTACCCTCTCATCAAATGAGATTGCCGTGAACCCGACATCTTCACTTGCATCAATTGCAACCGACCGCGAGTGCTCGGTAAAAGTCAGTGGGCGCAACATCTTCGTAACCACTGATAGCGATGCCACATTATCACTCTATTCGGTAACCGGTTTACTCATCAAGCGTTGCTACCTGCACACCGGTACCACCGTAATTCCTGCACCCGCTTCAGGCATCTACCTACTCAAAGTGGGCGTGCGCACATTTAAAGTTGCAGCACGATAGCCCGCTATCCCTCCCCATTAGATTAATAATTATAATTTCATATTCATCAAAATTAAGAGACACACTATGCGTAAACAAGCTTTTGTATTTGCAAAGGTGGCAGTGATGGCGCTTATGCTCTTCTTGAGCATTGGCTCAAATGCTCAGTCTTTGCCAACATTGACTTCAAAAGTCACTCCGCAAGCTATCGCCATGGCGCGTCAGCACGAGCAGAAAGCAAATTGCCTTTCACTGATGCCGCCACAGCTCACTGTCGGTAAGAAAACATTGCCGTCGCGTCGCCATGTAATGCCGTATCGAATGCCGGTCAAGCAAGCTCCGGCTCTACGAAACGTAACATCAGCCGACGGCTCAAAAATCTACGGCTGCATGATTTACAACTCCACATGGACCGAAGACAACCAGCCGTACGGTATGTATGCCTTCGATTTAGGCAACGGAGCATCAATCTCACCGATTGCTACCGGTGACGATTATGTCGCTACCGGTGGCGGTGTGTATGCCAACGGTAAATTTTATTTTGTAAGCTACCTCTCTTTCATGGGTTACATACTTGCCGACCTCAACATTTGCGACTTTGAGACATGGAAAGTCGAAGAATCTATCCCCGTAGAAGTTGGTTCAGTAGCTCGCGACATGACTTACGACCCCGAGACCGGCAACGTTTACGGCTGCTTCATGAACGATGACGCCGACGGATGGGTATTCGGCCGAATGAGTCTGGAGACAGGCGAACGCACAGTGCTCAGCGACCTCGATTTGGTGTTTGTGGTTATCGCCGCAAACTCTAAAGGCGAAGTGTATGGCATTGACCTCATGGGCGATCTCTACAAATTTGACAAACAGACCGGAGCCAAGACACTAATTGGCAGCACCGGACGCAAACCAGCCTATTCTGCTTCGGGTTGCTTTGATATGCGCACCGATAAACTCTATTGGGAGTGCATGGAAAGCGACGCCGTAGCTCGCGTGTTTGAGGTCAATGTGGAAGATGCTTCGGTAACTCTCTCCACTACCCTGCCCAATTCTTCAGAGTTGGTAGCCATGTTCATCCCCGTACCTGAAGCCAACGACGAAGCTCCGGCTGCCGTTGACGATCTCACAGCGAACTTTGATGGAGCCTCATTAGAAGGTACTATCGACTTCACATTGCCGGTATCGACCTTCGCCGGCAATCTTCTGACGGGTAATCTACACTATGTTGTTACTCAGAACGAGGTGGCAATCCGCACTGGCGATGCAGCTCCCGGCACAAAGCTTTCATTGCCGGTTTCAGTTAGCACCGATGGCGACTATCGTTTTGCCGTAACCGTATCAAACAGCGTTGGCAACAGCCCGGTTGCTAAGGTTGAACAGTGGGTTGGCTACGACATCCCCGCTTCTGTCACCAATCTTACTCTTGCAAAAACAGATGCTCCAAATAAAGTAAAACTCACATGGTCGGCAGTTTCATCAACCGTCCATAACGGCTATATAAACAGCGAAGACGTGCGCTACAAGGTAGTGCGCCAGCCCGGCAACGTTGTTGTTGCCGAAAGTCAGGCAGAGACCTCATTTGAGGAAACATTGCCGGCAGAAGCTGAGGTAACCACGTACTACTACGAAGTTTCAGCCTTAAACAACAGCTACAGCAGTGTGGCTTCACGGTCTAACGCCCTCAGCATCGGTGTTGCCTCTCTTCCCTTCTATGAGACATTCGACGACAACGGCATTGACCTGTTCTATGTGGTTGACGCCAATAGTGACGGCTTCACCTGGACCTACGATCCGACATGGGAGGCTGCCCGAATACGTTACAGTTCAGCCAACAACTACACAGTTCCCAAAGACGACTGGTTGTTTGCTCCGTTGGTATCTCTGAAGAACAACCGCCTCTATCACTTCTCGTTCGACACTCGTTGCTACATGAGTTCTGAGCCTGAGCGCGTTGAGGTGAAGTTGGGTCAGGCACAATCAATTGATGCAATGACGCAGGAAGTATTCCCTGTAATTGCCGTGTCAAACGATGAGATGAAGACCTACGACAAATACATCACCGTTGCCAATGATGGATATTACTCATTCGGAATACATGCCTGCAGTTTGGCAGACAAGATGTATCTCTATGTAGACAACATTGAAATCTCTGAGGGCCCGCTGTTGGGCACTCCTGCTGCAGTCTCCAACCTGACAGCCGTGGCTGGCGATAACGGTGAGCTTACAGCTACCCTATCGTTTAACGCACCAACGAAAACAGTTGAGGGCAACGCACTTTCAGAGATTAGCAGCATTAGCGTGTTGCGCAACAACAAAGTAATTAAGACCTTCAGCAGTCTCGCACCCGGTGAAGCATTGACCTTTGAGGATAGCAACGCCAAACAGGGCAACAACACATATACCGTAGTCTGCGAAAACACCATTGGTACTGGTTTTAGCGCTTCAACAGAAGTTTTTGTTGGACATGATTATCCGGGACTTGTTTGCAACGTCCACGCTGTTGACAACGATGGTTCGGTAACAATCACATGGGATGCACCAACTCAGGGAGCCAATGGTGGCTACTTCGATGCTGATGCCCTCACCTACATCGTGGTTCGTGCCAACGATGAACAGATTGTTGCCAACAACACCAAGTCTCTGACTGCAACAGACATAAACCCGCCACTTGGTGGATATCAGCAGGAATTTTTTGCCTACTATGTCTACGCCGTATCACCGGCAGGTGTAGGTAAAGGATTGATGTCTAACATCGTACCTGTAGGCGAAGCATTTGCTATGCCATTCAAAGAATCATTCCCCGATTGCACACTAGCCAACGATCCTTGGGACGTTGAAGCACCCGATGATAGCGAAGGTTCATGGAGCTTGGTTACCGAAGGCTCAAATCCCGAAGCATTGCCGCAGGACAATGATGGCGGTATGGTATGCTTCATCCCGAGCGATGAGGGCGACAAAGCAACACTCTATTCAGGCAAGATTGACTTCACCAACGCTTCAAACCCAATTCTGCAGTTCTATTACTACTTTGTAAACGGCAGTCGCGACTATCTCACCATCTATATATCAGCCGACGGTGGTGCTTTTGAGAAGTTGCAAGTTCTCAGCTACTATGCACAAACTGGCGATGATGGTTGGCAGAACTTGACCATCAACCTTAGCAAATATAAAGCTGCTAAGTACATTCAATTGGCGTTCGAAGCAGAATCATATGATGGTTCGTACTATCAATATCTCGACAATATCCAGGTGCGCAACCTCTACAACTACAACCTGGCAGTTACCGCACTCAACGTGCCTAAACGTTTCAAAGTTGGTAACACCGTAGACGTTACAGCAACCGTTGAAAATACCGGCATTGTTCCGGCATCGAAATACACGGTTAACCTGCTCGTTAACGGAGATG
>CAZGAN010000080.1:0-9371 GCA_964523655.1 uncultured Bacteroides sp. | reverse complement strand
TCGACCTTATGGAAGACCAAAAGAGCGTCACCGACAAGGGCGGCACAATGCGTCTCGGCGCTTATGACTGCATACTCAAAGACGACTCTAAGGCAGCTGAAGCATACGGCACAACAAAGGTTAGCGAGCGTCACCGCCACCGCTTTGAGTTTAACGATGACTTCCGTGCACGTTTTGAAGAGGCCGGTATGCGTTGTGTAGGCGAAAACCCCGATACACACCTTGTTGAAGTGGTAGAAATACCCGGCAAGCGTTGGTTTATCGGCACACAATATCACCCCGAATATTCATCAACAGTGCTTCATCCGCACCCGCTATTCCTGTCGTTTGTAAAAGCTGCAATCGCTTACAAGGCAGAAAAATAAGCAATTTATTACTCTCTAAATACCCACAATGGATAAAAACACCTTTACCGGCTTGCTCTTGATGGCTGCCCTAATGTTCGGTTTCATGTATTGTAACCGTCCAGACGTCAATGAGCAAGCAGCTCAAGAGCAAAGCCAGAAAGCCTCAGCCGACAAAGCCGATAATGTGAAAGATGTTACCGGTCTTGATGGCTCGCTGAAAGCATCGCTTGCCGACAAAGTGCGCGCTTATGGTGCGATGACCGACTCGGCAACTCGCGCTTATGAGCTTACAACCGACGGCTTGACTTTGCGCACCGACTCAACCGGAAATGTGACCGGTAGCGTGGTCGCAGATAATGCTCAAGTTAGCATTGCTGCAGCTCTAAACGCCGACGATGCATCAGTTAGCCCCGAGCAGCGTGCTGCCGCAGTTGCTATGTTGCGCAGCAAAATCAGCTCGCTCGATAAATATCGCGACTTTGCTTCGTTTCTCGGTGGCGCAAACGACACTATAACCATCGATAACGGCAAAATGCGTGTCACCTTCAACTCTCGCGGTGGCCGTGTTGACAAGGTTGTGCTTCCCGGATATAAAACCGAAACCACAACTCCGGCAACAGATGTTTGCCTGTTCAACGCGAACAATGCTGCTTATGAGTTCGAATTTGAAACTGCAACACAACGCATTTCTACCGGCGACCTCAATTTCAACGCAACAAAGGTTAATGACACCACTGTTGTGATGAGCTTGCCGCTTGCAAATGGTGCAGAGCTCGCTTTGCGCTACACTGTTATTCCAGACGAATATCTTGTGCGCATGAGCATTGAGCAGAAAAACATGATGAATGTGATTCCTGCAAACCGCTCAACAATGCGTTTGAAATGGCATGAGTCGATGCAACGCAACGAACTTGGACACACTTTCGAAGAGCGCAACTCAGCCATCTACTACAAGTTTAACAACGAAAGCCCCGAAGATCTCAGCTCAACCGGCGATGCTGATGAGCAACTCACCGGCAACATACGTTGGATTGCGTTTAAAAACCAATTCTTCTCATCAGTTATCATTGCTGACAGCAAGTTTAACACTGCAGACCTTGACAGTAAGGTAGTGAAGAGTGAAACAACGCTCAAAGATATGAGCATGGATGCAACTTTCGACTATTCATCAAGCGTAGATAGCCCTGCATCGTTCACATTCTTCTTCGGTCCCAACGACTATCCGTTGCTCTCTGGTCTCGATAAAAAGCTTGAAAAGTATAGCGCAGACGGAGCAGATAAAGACCTTGATTTGACTAAGCTCGTTCCTCTCGGATGGGGAATACTTGGCTGGATTAACCGATTTGTTGTTATTCCGGTGTTTGACGTGCTCAGCAAACATATCAGCAACTATGGCATCATTATCTTGATTTTGACAATCTTGCTCAAGATAGTAACATTCCCGTTGACATTCAAGAGCTATAAGTCGCAAGCCAAGATGCGTGTGCTCGCTCCCGAGGTTAAAGAGATTAACGATAAGTATCCCGGACAGGAGAACGCAATGAAGCGTCAACAAGAGACTATGAAGCTTTATTCTCGCGCCGGAGCAAGCCCATTCTCGGGATGCATACCTATGCTCCTTCAATGGCCTATACTCATCGCTATGTTTGCATTCTTCCCCAATGCTATTGAGCTTCGCGGTCAATCGTTCCTTTGGGTGCATGACCTCTCAGCTCCTGACTACATTTGCACATTGCCGTTCTCAATACCTTTGCTCGGCAACCATCTGAGCTTGTTCTGCTTGTTGATGACAGCAGTAAATATTATTTACACACAAATCAACATGCAAAATCAGCCCTCATCGAGCTCAATGCCCGGCATGAAAGCAATGATGTGGTTGATGCCTCTCATGTTCTTGTTCTTCTTCAATGACTATGCAGCCGGTTTGAGCTACTACTACTTCGTATCGTTGCTCATAACTATTGTGCAAACCTTTGCATTCCGCATGTACTTCACTGAAGATAAGGTGCGAGCAGAGATGGCTGAAAACGCTAAGAAGCCTAAGAAAAAATCAGGCTTTATGGCGCGTCTTGAAGCCGCACAAAAGCAACAAGAAGCTTATATGCGTGAGCAAGCTAAACAGCAAGCAAAACGTCGTCGCTAATAAGCGTTGATTATAATTAATACAGCAAGCCCCGCAAAGCATCTGCTCTGCGGGGCTTGGTGTATTTTTTTTGATTGAAATTACATAAAAATTATAGAAAATCGGGAGAGTTTTACAATAGATTTTTAACTGAAATTTTTTTTGTGAATTTTAATTGCATTTAATAATTTTTATTGTAATTTTGCGCTAAAGTAAACTTTTATAATCAGATTTATGAAAACCTTAAAAACATCGATTCTGGTAGTCACCATGGTTACTTCACTTATACAACTATTTGCTCAGAAGTACGATTTCTTAAATTTAGGCAACATCTCGAAATATTCAAATGAACGGAATGCTATCATTGCTCAAGATTCAGAGATGTGCTGTGATGAGATTAATAATTTTGGTGGGCTCCCTCGAAATGCGAGAGTTCATAAAATAACTCGTTCAGAGGTTACATTCAAGGATGTAACCCTAACTGAACCTGGAACTCTTGCAACTGTGCTTGGCGATGAAATCAATGATCTCGATTCACTGGTTGTTCGTGGACCGATAAATGCAGATGATTTTCATACCATGTGGAGTGGTAGTTTCTACGGATGGTTAAGTGTTTTGAATCTAGAATATGCGTATATTGACAGTAATAAACTTCCAAAAAATGCTTTTTGGTATCAATCAGAACAATATACTCCAGGCTCGGAGTATATAGATTGCATACTACTCCGTAAAGTAATACTTCCTGAGGGATTGGTAGAAATAGGTGAAGGGGCATTTTCTTATGCTATAAATCTTGTAGATATAAACTTACCATCTTCTATAAGGGTTATCAAACGAAGATGCTTCTCTGACTGTGTAAGCCTGAATGTCGATCCACTTATTATACCAGAGGGTGTGGAAGAGATCGGCCCTATGGCATTCGTTAACTGTAAAGAAATGGTCGGTAGGGTTGTTTTACCCACAACCCTAAAGAAAATCGATAGTGGTGCGTTCTTCCAATGTAAGATTACTGAATGTAATTTCCCCGAAGGGTTAGAGGAGATTGGTGATGCTGCATTTTATTCATCTCGTCTGAAGGAGGCGATCATTCCTAATACTTGTCAGACTTTTACGGGAGACTGTCAGTTTATGTTAGACTACGAACTTGAAAAGGTTAGCCTCCCTGAAGGGTTGAAGGTAATTCCTTCAAGTTTTGTTGATGACTGTATCAAACTGAAGGAATTTATTATGCCAAATAGTGTAGAGGAGATTGATAATGATGCCTTTTGGCAGTGTGGATCTTTGCAGGAGCTGCACCTTTCATCTAACTTGAAATCCATAGGAACTACCGGGTTGTATTATTGTAAGGGGTTAAAGATTATCAGCTTCCCTGCTACTTTAGAGAATTTGGGGGCAGAATGTTGTGAGTTCTTGAAGAGCATAGAGAGTATCTATTGTGCAGCTCCAATACCACCGACATGCGTAAATAGTGAGGTGAATATCGGTTGGACTCCATTTGGAAAATATGGCGATGACTTTGGAAGTCGTACACGACAAGAGATCCCTGTATATGTGCCGGTTGGTTCTGCCGATTTATATCGTAATGCTTGGGGCTGGAATTATTTTACCAATTTTATTGAAACCGATGATTTTCCTGCAGCAGGGGTTCAAATGGTAACTTCAGAAAATAGAAAACAAGAAGATGCCATTTATGATATAATGGGAAGACGTGTTGTAAATCCGATTATAGGTCGGTTATACATAGTTAATGGTAAAAAGGCATTTTATCAACCATCAAAGGTGGATTGAAGTATTTAAGTAAAAAAATACAGTTGCCGAAGTTGTACAGATAACTTCGGCAACTGTTGTATTGTGGGAGTGGGGGTTAGTTTTTAGCGGGGACGTAGCGGCGAAGGAAAATTTCGGTGGGGAAGTGGTCGGAATATCCGTTTAAGAAGATGCCGGAAGCGTAAGTGCGCAAGGGGTATCCTTGTCGTGTGCCTTCGGTGTCTTTGAGAAATTCGCGGTTAAGCACTTCGGCGCGCCAGAAACTCCAACGGTTGTCGGGCCCGTTAGCAATGTTGCCGGAAACGATGATTTGGTCAAATAGGTTCCACGAACTCTTGTATGCGAGAGTGCCGATGCCTTGGTCGAGTTTTTCCCAGAAGGCATTGTAGAAGCCGTGAGGCTCGGCATTGTCTTTTTCGCGTTGGGCATTGAGCACTTGAGCTACCGATTTGTCTTGAGGGTCATCGTTGAGGTCGCCCATGATGATAACGCCCATGTTTGGGTCAACTTGCCAAAGAGAGTCGCTGATGGCTTTGCAGAGGCGAGCAGCGGCTTCGCGATTGGGCGAAGATTGCTCTTGGCCTCCGAGTCGCGATGGCCAGTGGTTCACAATCACGGCAATGCGTTGACCAAGCAATTTGCCAACCACGCACATTTGGTCGCGGGTGCGAAATTTCACTTCGGTGAGTGTGTGGTTAGTCACATTTTCAACTTTGAAGTACTTTGGGTTGTAGAGCAAGCCAACATCAACGCCACGCGCGTCGGGGCTGTCGTGGTGCACAATTTGCAAGTTCCAAGCTTTGATTTGGTCGTTACTGACCAGGTCTTCAAGCACAGAGCGATTTTCGATTTCGCTCACACCGATAATGGCAGGGCCGTTTGGTGTGGTTGTGGATGTGAAGCTAGAAATAGCGCGCGCCAGATTGTTGATTTTTTTCCAGTACTTGTCGCCGTTCCATTGACGAGAGCCTTTTGGGGTGAATTCTTCGTCGCGACCTTCGGGGTTGTTTGGGATAGTGTCGAACAGGTTTTCCAGGTTGTAGAACGCTATACCAGCCACCTGGAGACGGCGGTTGTTGTCTTGTGCCTTGAGCATTGAAGGGAAAGCCAGCAGTGCGATGGCAACGATTGATAGAAAACGTTTCATCATGTATTGTAGAGTATAATGATTATCTTAATGCATCTCCAAAGTTAGATATAATTATTGATATATCAAAAACTCGGAGTGGAGAATGCTAAAGCGGAGAGTAGGGGAGATTGAAGGCTTCGGCAACGCCTTTGAAGGTGATTTTGCCGTCAACAATGTTGACGCCTTCAGCGAGCCCGGCATCGGCTTTGCAAGCGGCTTCCCAGCCCATATCAGCCAGGCGTATTGCGTATGGCAGAGTGGCGTTGGTGAGCGCAAGAGTTGATGTGTAGGGCACAGCACCGGGTATGTTTGCAACGGCATAGTGCACAATACCGTCGACTGTGTACACGGGGTCGTCGTGTTTGGTAGGTACAGAAGTTTCAAAGCATCCGCCTTGGTCAATAGCCACGTCAACCATCACAGTGCCGGGACGCATGAGCTTGAGCATGTCGCGAGTTACCAGATGGGGAGTTTTAGCTCCGGGGATTAGCACAGAGCCGATAACGAGGTCAACGGTGGGCAGTTCTTGCTCAATGTTGTGGCGAGAAGAGTAGAGGGTTTTCACGTTTTTGGGCATTGTTTCTGCAATGTGACGCAGAGTTGGGAGCGAGATGTCGGTGATTGTCACGTCAGCACCGAGTCCGGCAGCCATGATAGCTGCATTGCGACCAACCACGCCGCCGCCAATGATGAGCACTTTTGCCGGTTTCACGCCCGGCACGCCGCCGAGCAGTATGCCTTTGCCGCCTTGAGGTTTCTCCAAGAAGCGAGCGCCTTCTTGTATTGACATGCGTCCGGCAACCTCGCTCATGGGCACGAGAAGGGGCAGAGCGTTTGCGCGGTCGCGCACGGTCTCATAGGCTATGCAAGTTGCGCCTGAGGCGAGCATAGCGTCGGTGAGGGCTCTGTCGCTGGCAAAGTGGAAGTAGGTGAAGAGCAGTTGACCGGGTTTCACAAGTTTGTACTCCGGCTCGATGGGCTCTTTCACTTTGATGACCATGTCGGCAATAGCGTATGTTTCCTCGATGGTTGGGAGCATTTTAGCACCGGCAGCAATGTATTCGTCATCGCTGAATCCGCTGCCTTCACCAGCTGATTTTTGCACGAAAACAGAGTGTCCGTGTTTCACTAATTCTTTCACACCTGCGGGCGTAACGCTCACGCGGTTTTCGTTGTTTTTGATTTCTTTTGGTACACCAATGTTCATGACGTTGTGTTTTAAATAGGTATTACAGAAAAGTATATATTGAATTATGAGATTCGATAGTAAAGATTAGGTTAGCGAGAAACAATAACTCCCCGCCCCGCAGAAGATGTGGGGCAGGGAGGTATTTAAATTTTAAACAAGTTGCATGGGTATTGTGCGGTCGATTGAGTTGTCGAGCGAAATAAGAGTTTCAGTACCGGTCACACCGGGAATGTTCTGGATGCGGTCGTTAAGCAACTCCATGAGGTGCTCGTTGTCGCGAGCATAGAGTTTCAAGAGCATCGAGTAGGGGCCGGTAGTAAAGTGACATTCAACAACTTCGGCAATTTTCTCAATTTCAGGCACAACTTCGCGATACATAGCGCCACGCTCAAGGTTCACACCGATGTAGGTGCACGTGGTGTAGCCCAAAGTTTTTGGGTTAACAGTGTAGCCTGACCCGGTTATAACCTTCATGTCAATGAGACGTTGAATGCGTTGGTGTATAGCAGCGCGTGACACGCCACACTCAACAGCCACGTCTTTTGAGGCGATGCGCGCATTGCGCATCACAATGCTTAAAATCTTTCGGTCGAGATTGTCTATCTTTTCCATACTCATTAAATAAGTAATTAGATTTAAAAGTTTCTAAACTCTCGGAATAAATTAGTGATTTGATTGACAAAATTAGTAAAAAATCAGAATATCAACAATAATATGGACTTTTTTATGTGGTAGATGCTGATATTTTTAACAAATTGCTTATTAGGGGAAAAAAAGACGCCCTGCGTGATAGAGCAGAGCGCCATGAAAAAATTTTCTTTTTCTTAATCGTGTGTAGGCTTATTTGATTTGGCCGTCGTTGTCTTGCGGTTTAACTTCGGGGTTAACGTCAAGCACTTCGATGTCGAAGATCAACATTTCGTTCGGGCCGATGTTAGCGTGGGGCACACCGTTAGCGCCGTAGCCGAGGTGACCGGGCACGTAGATAGTGATTTTACCGCCTTTTTTGAGGAGCTTAACGCCTTCGCTGAAACCAACGATGAGGTTTTGTCCGGGTTGCATCACTGAGCCTTCGCCTTTATCAAATTCGATGCCGTTGAGGTGACGACCTTTATAGTTGATTGTTACGCGGTCGCCGTCTTTGATGGGTTCGCCTTCGCCTTCGTTAATCATGACGTAGCCGAGGCCATCTTTAGTTTTCTTCAAGCCTTTAACTTTAGCCAAGTACTCTTCGCCGGCTTTCACGTTAGCTTTAGCTTCGGGGCTGTTAGCCTTGCGAGCTTCTTCGCGAGCTTGGGCTTGAGCTTGCACTTCTTGCATTAGGTCTTGATATATTCTAGAGTATTCTTGAGATTCGTCTTTGTTGATAGAGTCAGCAAGAATCATTTTGCGCAATTCTTTGAGAAGAATGTCGCGGTTAACTTGTACGCCTTGTTTTTCCATGCCTTTAAGGTCTTGGAGCACGCGCATACCGGTGTTCATGCCGGCGAGGTAGGCGTCAGATTTGTCGAGGCCAACAACGCTTTGCAAACCTTTTACAAATTCGTTGCGATCATAAGCTTCGCCTGAGTCTTTTGCGTAATAAGATAGTTCACCTCCGATAAAGCTACCGGCCATCAATCCATAGTATTGTGAAAGAGAATCAGATTTTGCAACAGACACGAGGGTGTCGCTGTCGCTTTTGGCATCGCTGCCTTGTCCACATGAAGTTGCGCTAATGCCCATAGTAGCGAGCAAGCACATACCAAAAATAATTTTTTTCATATTAAAGGTATTAATTAAAATGAGAGATTATTTTTTTACTGACGCAAAAATAATTATTCTCTCACAATTTTCGTAAAAAAATTCAGTTAAAAATAATCATTTCAATTTTATTTAAGATTTGGGGCCGATTTTTTGGCGCATATTGGCACTTAATCCGCTAATATTAACTAATTTTGCATACATAATAAAACGATAACCTCTAATATTATACAACGATGAAAGTTATAAATTTCGCCGAACAAACTTCAATCGTCAATCAGTATCTCACTGAAATGCGCGATGTTAAAGTTCAGTCCGACCCCATGCGCTTTCGCCGCAACTTGGAGCGAATAGGTCAAATCATGGCATACGAGATATCGAAATCGCTGGCTTATGCTCCGAAGAAAATCACAACCCCCTTGGCTGACTGCGAAGGCCCGGTTGTCAGCGATAAAGTTGTGCTTGCCACAATCTTTCGTGCCGGTGTGCCTTTTCACCAAGGATTCCTGTCGTATTTTGACTACGCAGAAAATGCTTTTGTCTCGGCTTATCGTAAATATAAAGAAAAAGAAAACTTTGATGTGTGCATAGAGTATTTGGCATCGCCCAACCTCGATGGCAAGACATTGATACTTTGCGACCCGATGCTTGCCACCGGTGCGTCAATGGAATTGAGCTACCGTGCACTGCTCACAAAAGGCACTCCGGCGCAAATACACGTTGCTTCGGTGATAGCTTCGCAACAAGCCGTTGACTACATAGCAAAAGTTTTCCCTGCCGACAAAACTACCCTCTGGATGGGAGCTATTGACCCTGAAATCAACGCACATAGCTATATAGTGCCGGGACTCGGCGATGCCGGAGACCTAGCCTATGGAGTGAAGGAGTAGGTGTGTATAACTTGTTAAAATACTTTAAATTAGGAGTTAAAACGGCGTAAATCTTGCGTGGCTCTTGCGTAATAACAAAATTATTACTAACTTTGCACTCGCAAAAGAGACACAGGCTCTAGCAACAATGATGGCCCATTCGTCTATCGGCTAGGACGCAAGATTTTCATTCTTGAAAGAGGAG
>CAZGAN010000079.1:0-9427 GCA_964523655.1 uncultured Bacteroides sp. | reverse complement strand
TTTTTTAAAACGGCAAGTCAGATTGGCGTGAGGCGCCCCAACTTGAGCGGTCAAGATTGCGGTAGCCCACTGCTTCGCGCATGTGCTCCGGTTCGATGTTCGCACTTCCGGCAAGGTCGGCAATAGTACGTGCCACACGCAGTATGCGGTCGTACGCGCGTGCCGACATGTCATATCGCTCCATTGCTTGCTTGATGATGTGCATACATTCATCAGACAGCGCACAGTATTCACGCATTAGCTTGCTATTTATTTGAGCATTGCAATAAATGCCCGGGTCATTCTTATATCGCTCAGCCTGTATATTGCGCGCTCTTATCACTCGCTCTCTTATCGTTGCCGAACTTTCGCCCTGCTCCATCGACGACAATTTCTCAAACGGCACAGGCATGATTTCGCATTGTATATCTATACGGTCGAGCAGCGGCCCTGAAATGCGGTTTAAATACTTCGCCACCACACCCGGAGCGCATGTGCACGGCTTGGTCGGATGGTTATAGTATCCGCACGGACATGGATTCATTGACGCTACCATCATAAATCCCGCCGGATAATCAATGCTATATTTAGCCCTCGACACTGTTATATGTCTATCCTCTAACGGCTGGCGCATCACTTCTAATACCGACCGTGAAAACTCCGGAAACTCATCGAGAAACAAAATGCCATTGTGCGCCAGCGATATTTCGCCCGGCATCGGATTTGTGCCACCGCCTACCAATGCCACCGGTGAGATGGTGTGATGTGGCGACCGAAACGGCCGCTGTGTCATCAATCGTGAGCCGCGACCCAACTTACCCGCCACTGAGTGTATTTTTGTCGTCTCTAGAGCCTCTGAAAGCGTCAGCGGCGGCATTATTGACGGCAGACGTTTTGCCATCATTGATTTACCTGAGCCGGGAGGCCCAACAAGCAATATGTTGTGTCCGCCTGCACATGCCACCTCAAAAGCGCGCTTCACATTGTCCTGTCCTTTCACATCTGAAAAGTCATAATCAAAATTAGCTTGTGCCGCGGCAAACTCCCTGCGCGTATCAACTACTGTGGGCGTAAGCTCACACAAGCCTGAGAAAAAGTCGATAACTTGGCGGAAGTTATCTACGCCATACACTTCCAGATTATTTACCACTGCTGCCTCGTGTGCGTTTGCCGATGGTAATATCATTCCCTTAAACCCTGCCGCCCGCGCTGCTATTGCCATGGGTAGCGCACCGCGTATGGGCAACACCGTGCCGTCCAAACTCAGTTCGCCCATGATGTAATACTTATCCAGCCCGGCTGTTTTTATTTCTCCGTTTGCAGCCAAGATGCCAAGTGCTATGGGTAAATCGTAGGCCGACCCTTCTTTCTTCACGTCTGCGGGCGCCAGATTTACCACAATATTGCATCGTGGAAACTCGTAGCCGGTTTCCATTATTGCCGAGCGTACACGCTCCGTCGATTCTTTTATTGCTGCGTCGGGAAGTCCTACAATAACAAACAAAGTACCGCGATTAGCCGATACTTCAATAGTCACTGTTATAGCATCGATGCCTTGCAAGGCACCTCCATAGGTTTTTACAAGCATTGTTTCAGGCAAGAATTTTTTAGTGAATCATGATGTTGTTTATGTTGCAACAAAATTACCCAAAAAAACATTGTCTGCAAAACAATACTCCAAAAATTTGGCTACACAACACAAGAAGTGCCGTCTATGGCGCGCTTCAACGCTACATAGACGGCACTATTATCGTTCGTTATTGTTTATTTCACTAATACACGTCGTGTGAAGTCGTCAACAACTATCACATACAAGCCTTTTGCAAGACTCATTGTGTTAGCGCCCGATTCGAGTGTGCCTCTAAAGTAGGTGATACCATCAACTCCATGCACAGCCACGTCTTTGGTGTCGTTGAGCTCAATCACAAGCTCTCCATTCAAGCAGTATGCATCCCAGCTCTTGTAGTCTGATGTCACACCGTCAAGCGCTCCTGACATGTCTTTATAGTCGCTTATTGTGATATAGTCAATGCACATGCGTTGTCCCGATGTCTGTTGCAATTTGATGCGCACATTGCCGCTCTTGTTCACCGTGAACGAATACGGTGCATAGCTCTTTGTGCTGCCGGTGGGCGCTACAACTTCTGCCGAGCCGGCTGTTGTCCATGTCTCGCCGCCGTCAGTAGAATATTGCAAATCGAATGCCGCGTCACCGTCTTTTGCCGACCAGCCCGATGCATATAGCGATACAATGCCGGCTCCATTACTCTTGTCTTTGTTCATGGCTGCATAACTGTTGCTATTGCTGCCAAAACGCAAGTAGTTATTGCCTTCGTAAGCCTCAGATGATGCATTGTAAACTCCGGCATTGCTGATTGCCCATGTTGTTGCTGTGCCGGTAACTGTATCGTTATTATATCCACCGGGAGCTGATGCTTCAAAGTCTTCAACAAAACCGTTGCCGCTGGTGATAGCTCCTTTCACCACTGCTTCGTCTGTGGTGTAGTCGCCGGCAGTTGCTATGATTTCGCTCTCATAGCTACCTTCGGTGTCGCCGTTTATGCGAATGTAGAATCGGTCTTCTTCGGCATCGATGGTCAACGTACGAGCCCAATCCGATTTATTGCTGCTGAGCTCAAACGGTGCATTCACTGTCAATGTGATATTGTCTGTAATGTTTTCAGCATCAACAAGCACCTCTTCAGCGTTTGACGGCTCACCCGGGCTTGTTTGCAAATATAAGTCGCCATCGTGCAACAAACTGATGTTGGGCATGAGTGCTCCGGTAGTCACTTCAATCACGTTTGAAGTCAAGACGCCATTGCTGATGGTGTAGTAGTATGTTGTTTCGGGCGATAGCTCATCAACCACATATTCTTCGGCTGTGGCTGTCACTGAGCGCGGATATGTGTCAACATTGTCGCCATTGATGTCTGTCACATTGAGTATGTAGCAGCCGTTACTGTCTGCCATGCCAACGTATGTCCAGTGGGCGGTAAAGCTTTCTGATGTGATGTTGGTAGGTGCCGATGCCGGGAGCCCGTCGTAGGCGGTTGCTGTGAGTGTAACAGTGCTCTTTGCATCGCCTGATGTGATGGTCAGCGTGCCTGTAACTGCTCCGGCTTGTGTTGCCTTCAACGTTACGGCTATTTTCGTGCCCTCTGACGCGTTTATCGACGATGCCGTTAAAGTTGTAGGGCTAACACTAAATCCGCTGCCTGTGACGCTTACAGTGGCGTTTTTGGTGAGTGCCGATCCTTTCACCTCAATGTTTGTGGTGTGCGTCACTCCAACGCCAACGGCGCCGAGGTCGATTGTTGTGTTGTTTACCGGCAAAGAGATTGTGGGTTCTGATGCTACGCTGCTGCTCCAACTCTCGTTTTTCTTGTCGCCCCAAATGTATTCTACCATCTCCGGGTGGTCAATAAACGGATTTCGGTTCTTCTGCGAAGCGTACACTCCTTCTTGTCGGTCTAATTCTTTTTGGCTCACCGGGTCTTGGCGGTGCCATTTTAGTAGCAGATTGATTGCCCAATCTTTAAATACAAGACTTGAATTCTTGTCAAGCATATCGCTGGTCCATCCCGATACTTTGTCGTAGTACGCAGCTGCCATGTAAAAGTATGAGCGCGCAAAATCACCTTTATACTCATCATCTGGCTCAAAAACTTTGCCGGTGTATCCGCTAAAGGTTGATGTGCCTAGTTTTCCCAATGCCTTTACGTTGCCGTTTGATGAAAGTGTTGTGCCGTTTGCACATTCACCGTACGGATAGTTTGAGCGCTGTCCGTTGACCTTGCCGTCTGTCGGATAAACGTGAAATGCATCCGATTTCATCGGCGATGCTTCGTTAAACCAACTTTTCGGAAATGAGTGCTCACGGTTGTAGCAATCGCCCACTTCTTTGTACGAGCCACATTGCTCAGTCTTATAGGTCCATTCTTTGGTCGAATACATATCCCAAATCTTACCGTTTGGCTTTGTATCGGTGGTCTTGTACAGCGTAAGCAAATTGTCGTAGCTCACTGTTGTGTGTGGCCCTACTTTTGAGCATAGTGCCGACAACAGGGCTGTGCCTCCTTTGTTTTCACACGATGAGTAGTAGCCACTTGGCTCTGTTGCATACGTCATCGTTGCCGCGCCCAGCGCAGCCACTGTTAATAGTATCCCTTTTACCATTTCTCAGATAATTATTTTTTTATTTATGTTTCGTGCGCCATAAATAGTGCCTTTCACCGCAAAGTTACAACTAATTTCCTTATTTACAAAGATTTCAGCCTACTTATATCTTTACAATGTGACGTGTTTTGCACTGATTTCATGGCCCAAAAACAATGTCGCCAAGTCTGAAAATCGTTCCGGATTTTCTGTTGTCAAAAATCCCGCATTGCCATTGCGTGAAAGTCGGCAATCCATCTCTGCATGGCGTTGCAAATAGTCTTTCAAGCTTCGTGCCACTATGTCGCCTTGCTTCAAAAGACTTATCTCTTGAGGCACTGCAGCGCGTATCTTGTTATAGAGTAGCGGATAGTGTGTGCATCCCAGCACTATGGTGTCTATTTCGCTGTCTTCTGCCAACAATGCATCAACATCGCGCTTCACAAAGAAATCGGCGCCATCGCACTCCGCATCACCGTTTTCTACAAGCGGCACCCACATGGGGCATGCGTGCCCTGTTGTCTTAAATCCGGGGTTCAGCTTCTCAATCTCTATGTTATAGCTCTCTGACGCTATGGTGCCCGGTGTGGCGAATATGCCAACATGTCCGTTGCGCGTAGCCGTACTGATATATTCTGCGGTGGGGCGTATCACTCCCAACACTCTGCGTGTGGGGTCTTCGCTCGTTGGCAGCCATCGTTGCTGTATGGTGCGCAGCGCTTTTGCCGACGCTGTGTTGCATGCAAGTATCACCAATGAGCAACCCTGTGAAAACAGATATTTCACGGCTTGTAGAGTGAATTCATAGACTATGTCAAATGAGCGTGTGCCGTACGGTGCGCGTGCGTTATCGCCCAAATATAAGTAATCATATTGCGGCAAATGCTCTCGCAAACTTCGCAATATAGTAAGTCCCCCGTACCCCGAATCGAATACGCCGATGGGGCCGAGGGACTTGCTCGTATTTCCTACGATTTTTGTCATTATAAGCGAGCTTTGATAGCTTCGGTTTCTTTTTCGTATCCCGGTTTTTCGAGAAGTGCAAACATGTTGCGCTTGTAGTCTTCAACGCCGGGTTGGTTAAACGGATTAACTCCGAGCACGTAACCGCTGATGCCGCATGCTTTCTCAAAGAAATAGATGAGCTGTCCAAGCACGGTTTCGTTGATTGCCGGTATTGTGATTTGCAAGTTGGGCACACCACCGTCTACGTGTGCTATGCGTGTGCCAAGTTCTGCCATCTTGTTCACTTCGTCTACGCGTTTGCCTGCAATGTAGTTAAGTCCGTCAAGGTTATCAGCATCGCTGGGTATGCGCACTTCGTGATTTGATGTCTCAACTGAGATTACAGTTTCAAAAATGGTGCGTTCGCCATCTTGTATCCATTGTCCCATTGAGTGCAAATCGGTTGAGTTGTCAACTGATGCGGGGAATATGCCCTTGTGCTCTTTACCTTCGCTTTCACCGTAGAGTTGTTTCCACCATTCTGCGAGGAAGTGCAATTTCGGGTTGTAGTTCACCAATATTTCTATCTTTTTACCTGCACGATAGAGTGCGTTGCGAGTTGCTGCATATACGCATGCCAAGTTGTCGCAACCGGGGTTCTTTGTCTCTTCTTGCATGGTGCGTGCGCCTTCAAGAAGTGCTTTGATGTCATATCCGGCAACGGCGATGGGTAGCAAGCCTACGGGCGACAAAACTGAGAATCGACCGCCAACTGAATCTTCAATCACAAAGGTCTTGTAACCTTCTTCTGTTGCCAATTGACGCAACGCTCCGCGTTTTGCATCTGTGATTGCAACAATGTGTTTTGCTGCTTCAGCTTTGCCTTCTGCTTTTTCCAATTGCTCTTTGAGCAAACGGAATGCTATTGCCGGCTCGGTGGTTGTGCCTGATTTTGAAATTACGATGATGCCAAATTTCTTGCCTTGCAAGTATTCTTGCAACTCATATAGATAGTCTTCGCCGATATTTTGTCCTGCGAATACAATGTGGGGTTTCTTGTCGTCTTTGTATGCTGCAAATGCATTGCTCAGTGCCTCGATAACTGCTTTTGCTCCGAGGTAGCTTCCGCCAATACCTATGCACACTACCACTTCGCACTCTTTGCGCAAAGTCGCTGCTACGCTGTTAATGTCGTTTACCAACTGTGCGTCTGTGCGTGTTGGCAGATCTGTCCAACCTAAAAAGTCATTGCCGGCTCCGGTGCCGTCATTCACTTTTGCCAATGCCTCTGATACTTCGTTAGAGAGTGCCTCAATATCGGCGCGGCTAACTACGTTGAGTGCATTCTCAATTTTTACCTGAATCTTACTCATAGTTGTATTGTAGTTTTTATTGGAATATTTTTGATTTATCCCCACCCGCCAAAACGGTGCGAGTGAGTTGGGGTTTGAAGATGATTATACTAACTTTTCGCCCATCTTGCGCATTGCCTTCGCCGGATTTATGCGGCGATATATGATGTCGTACACGGCATCGAGTATTGGCATTGACACTTCATACTTCTTGTTGATGTCATGCACACATTTTGTGCCGTAATAGCCTTCTGCCACTTGCTCCATCTCCATCTTGGCTGCTTGCACCGAATATCCACGGCCTATCATCGCGCCAAAGTTGTGGTTGCGTGAAAAACGTGAATATGCTGTTACCAACAGGTCTCCAAGATACACTGAGTCGCATATTTGGCGTGGGCGCGGATTAACTGCTTCAAGGAAGCGCTCCATCTCGCGTATCGCATTGCTAACCAACATTGCCACAAAGTTATCGCCCATTTTCAAACCATGCACTATGCCTGCTGCTATGGCGTACACATTTTTCAGCACTGCGGCATACTCTATGCCGTCTACATCGCTCGATGTGATTGTGTGCGTCGTTTTGCCATCAATGCATTTCGCAAATTGTGCTGCAAGCTCCACGTTCTGACAGCCTATGGTCAGATAACTCGTTCTTGACAATGCTACTTCTTCTGCGTGGCACGGCCCTGATATCACCAACATTCTCTCGCGTGCTACACCAAACTTGCGCACCATGTAGTCGCTGATTAGTTCGTTCTCATCTGGCACTATGCCTTTAACTGCCGACACTATCGCTTTTTCGCTGATGTCGACTGATAGTTTTGCCATGTGGTCTTTAAAGTAAGGCGACGGTGTCGCTAGCAACAACGTGTCGCACTTTGTGCATACATCGTTTATGTCGCTTGAAAAGTATATCCTATTGACGTCAAAATTTACGTCGGTTAGATAGGCCGGATTGTGTCCGAGACGTATAAAATCTTCGATGCGATCATCGCGTCGCATGTACCAATGTATCGTCTCACAGTTTGTCAGCAGTAGTTTGGCCAACGCTGTGGCCCAACTACCGCCGCCTAACAATCCTATGGTTCCCGGAAAGTTCATGTCTCTGTTTTTGGTTCGTTCTTTTGGAGTCTCACTCAGTGAGTTGTTTATTCACCGGCTACTCCAGCAGCTGCTGATACCCATGCCGATACTTCTTCGAGTGTCGGGTTGGTCAACTCCAGCTTATATTTCTTGTTTAAACCGCAGAGCTCTTGGTGCAATTTGCCCGGAGCTGCAGTTGAAAGTGCTGCCACTGTCAGGTACCCTGCTTTTTGTATTGCCGGCACCCATGCGGTGTCCACACCTATGGCTTTATATGCCTCTTCTCCATCGCGTTTCTCTACTTTCTCGGGGCGCATGGTGGGGAAGAATAACACTTCTTGTATTGCTACTTGACCTGTCATCAACATCACGAGACGGTCAATACCGATGCCTAGTCCTGATGTTGGAGGCATGCCGTATTCGAGGGCACGGATAAAGTCATGGTCAATTACCATTGCCTCATCGTCTCCTTTTTCTGCCAAGCGCATTTGCTCAACAAAACGCTCGTATTGGTCAATCGGGTCATTTAGCTCTGAGTATGCATTTGCCAACTCTTTGCCGTTCACCATCAACTCAAATCGTTCGGTCAACTCCGGATTATCGCGGTGACGCTTCGTGAGAGGTGACATTTCGATAGGATAGTCAATGATAAATGTAGGTTGTATGTATTTGCCTTCTGATGTCTCTCCAAAGATCTCGTCAATGAGCTTTCCTTTACCCATTGATTCGTCTACTTCTACACCAAATTTAGCCGCAACTTCGCGAAGTTGTGCTTCATCCATGCCTGATATATCAACACCTGTGTTTTCTTTGATGGCGTCAATCATTGTCACGCGGCGGAAGGGGGCCTTAAATGATATCACATTGTCGCCAACTTTCACATCGGTGGTGCCGTTTACATCCATGCATATCTTCTCAAGCAGTTGCTCGGTGAAGCACATCATCCAGTTGTAGTCTTTGTATGCTACATAGATTTCCATGCATGTAAACTCCGGGTTGTGAGTGCGGTCCATTCCTTCGTTACGGAAGTTCTTGCCGATTTCATACACACCGTCAAATCCTCCAACAATGAGGCGTTTGAGGTACAACTCAGTTGCAATACGCATGTACATGTCTATATTAAGCGAGTTGTGGTGTGTGATGAACGGACGCGCTGACGCTCCTCCGGCTATGGGTTGTAGCATCGGTGTCTCAACCTCCATGTAGCCATGCGCGTTAAAGAATTGGCGCATTGAGTTCACTATTTTGCTGCGCTTGATAAATATATCTTTCACTTGATCATTCACAATCAAGTCTACGTAGCGACGGCGATAACGCAATTCGGGATCTTCAAATGCATCGTAGGTCACGCCGTCTTTTACTTTTACTATTGGCAACGGACGCAATGATTTGCTCAACACCTTCAAACTCTTTGCGTGTACGGTTATCTCGCCTGTTTGTGTGCGGAATACGTAGCCTTCAACTCCAACAAAGTCTCCTATGTCCAATAGTTTCTTGAACACAACGTTGTACATGTCTTTGTTCTCTTCGGGACAGATCTCGTCACGCGACACATAAACCTGTATGCGCCCGTGTGAATCTTGTAGCTCAACAAATGACGCTTTTCCCATGATGCGGCGGCTCATGATGCGGCCTGCTATCCGTACTTCGCGCTTAGGCTCTTGGTTATCGTCAAAGTTCTCGCGGATCTCATCTGTATAACCCGTAACTTCGTACTCTGCTGCGGGATAGGGCTCTATGCCCATTGAGCGCAATGTCTCCATATTTCCGCGGCGTATTATCTCTTGTTCGCTGAGTTCTAGTATGTTCATGCCTTTTTTATTGCGTTTTTACATTATATTCCAATCTAAGCTACAAAGTTACATTTTTCCCCCGTCTTTTCCAAAATTTAGCCCCAAAAATAGGCCCGT
>CAZGAN010000078.1:0-9492 GCA_964523655.1 uncultured Bacteroides sp. | reverse complement strand
CCACATCATGGGTATTCGCAAGTTCTAATTATAAAGAAAAGATTTACTAAGCGAACCTAAAAAAGCCCCGTGTCGATGACACGGGGCTTTTAGTGTGTATAGTGGTTGGATCAGATTAGTCGTCCCAGGTGCAATCGATAGGTTCGAATTTGCCAACGCCAACAACTTTGAAACGGGCTACGTAGTAGTTGGTAGTGCCGGTGTAAGCAGCGAAGTTGATGGTGTAGATAACGTCGATGCCGTCAACGGGTTTAGCGTCGGGGTGGAGAGTAGAGAGAGCTCCGGGCATAACTTCGTTCATGAAACGAGATTTCATGAGAGCGACAACGTCATCGTCAGCCATATTTTCGTATTCTGCGGGATATTGACCTTTAGCGGCAGATGCGCGCAAGTCAACGTTTCCTTGGTAAGCAGAAGTGCCAGAGTAGTACTCGTTGTTACCGTAGCTAGATACGTAGAATTTACCGCTCTTGATGCTAGTGTCGCCAAGGGGTTTGCAGATGTTTTCATAAACCCAGTTAACGCAAGCTTGATAGTAAGTTGTGCTGAGTTCTTGAGATTTGCCTGCAGGGAGAGTGATGGTGACATTGGGGTCGTACATCCACTCGCCGTTAGAGCGAACGAATTGAGTTGTTTCTGTAACGATGCCGTCGTTGAGAGTCCACTCGCTGCCGTTGTAGATGTATTGGTCGCACATCAAGTAAGACTTGCTGCCGTTGTAGAAAGTGTAAACAACATTTTTGGTGTCGTCAGCTTGCGCGTACGGGAAAGTTGTTTTGAGGTAAGCGGGCAAGTAGTTAGCAGGAGCGGTGAGGTTTTTGTATGTTTGACCCATAGCAGTGTAGTCAGCGTCGTTGAGAACAGTGAAACCAGAAGCGAGCACCCATTTGCTACCATTGTAGTAGTATAGGTCGTTGATTTTGGATGTTGGTACGTCAACAGCAGCAGCTTTAGCGATAGCTTTTTTGCTGCGTTTTGGAGCGTAAGCTTTACCGTTAACATCTGTAACAACGAAGTTGCAGTAGCGGCTTCCGGCGATAGCGATAAAGTATCCTTTAACGGTTACGTTAGCGCCGTCGGTGAGCACTTCTTTGAGTGCAGAAGATGCGCCGTAGACGCTACCTTTAGCAGTTTCAGCGCCATCGACAACGATGTTGATGTTGTTACCGCTAACGGCAACGGTGCCGTTGATTTGAGCGTAAACAGCGGTTTCGTTGTCGGTGCGAGTGATAGCTTGGTCGAGGTCGGCACCGGTGTAAACTTTAGCAGAGGGATATGTGACGGCTTGGCTACCAACGATGTTTACAGTAGCAGAAGAGCCGGTAACTTGGAATCCTTTGTTGTATGCACCGATTGTTCCTTCGATTTCGACTTGGTTGCCAACGGCGATAGTTGAAGTGTCGAAAGAAGAGCCCATGTAGACGAATATAGAGCCAGAGTTGTCGGTAACGATGTAACCGAGTGTGCAAACGCCTGTAACAACGCCTTTGATTGTGTAGGCGCCGTTGAGTTCAACGCTACCAATTACAGATGTTGGTTGGAATGATGCAGTTTCGCCACCACCGTTTACGCTGCCGAAAACGGGTTCTTGAGTTGATTCGTTGTAAGAAACAACGCAGTAAAGGCCGTCGTTAGCGTCGAGGGCATCGGCAAGGAGGCCGGGGAGGTTTTTAGCTGCGGTGTGAGAGGGAGCGAAGGCGCTGATGAAGTTATCAGAGCTACCCCAAACGTATTGGTAGTCTTCGTCGGTGAGGGTATAAGTTTGAGCAGCGGCAGCCTCGTCGAGCTCGGCGGGGAGGCCTTGAGAAACGTTGTAAGTGAGTTTCACTGCAGAACCATCGGTGAGAGTGAAGTAGCTGAACGAGCTAGAATTGAGGAACGCGGGGACGTATTGAGCAGCGGGGATCTGGTCAGAGAACGCTTTGCGAGTGCCAACGGCAGCGAGAGCAGATTTGAGGTCGGCTCCGGCGAGGGCAACGTTGGTAGAGTTACCGGCAATAGAAGCGTAGTCTGAGGCAGTGAGAGTGTACTCAATAGTTTGAGCGTTGGTTAGAGGCGAATTAAGTTGGTCTTTGAATCCGTCGAGGTCGTTGTTCCAGGCATTTTCGTCACACCCGGCAAGCGAAGATGCCACTGCGACAGCCACAAACGATTTGAAAAATATGTTGCGTTTCATTGTGAGAAATGTCAATATGGTGTGTGAAAAATTAGAAATTAACACGTAGTTTCATAGAGTAAGTGCGACCGAAGTTGTAGAACACGTAGTAAGCGTTGTCCCAAGCGCCGGTGGTGCTGGTGCTTGTTGTAGCGTCGATTACGTAGTTGTAGTCAAAGAGGTTTTGCACGTTACCAGAAAGGATAGCATCAACGCCGCCAAGTTTGAACTTGTAAGAAGCGTTGAGGTCGAGTTGGTTGCCCCAAGGGATGCGCCAGGGGTCAGCGACGTCGATAGTACCGTTAGCAGTGTAGCTAGAAGAAGACACAGAGTAGTCACTGTAGTTGCGAGCGCAAGCAGTCCAGTCAGCGCCGATACGGAAACCTTCGAATGGGCGGAATGTAACGCCGATAGCGCCAGTTGTTTGAGCAGAGCCACCAACTTTTACGCCTTTTTGGTTAAGAGTAGCGTGAGCGTGGTCTTCGGCGAGGATGCCAGAAGCGACAACGCCAGAGAGGTTTTTGAGTGGTTCACCGTTTTGGTTGTAGAAGTAACCAACGGCGTTGCTATCCCAGATGTAGTCACCGAGAGAGAGCATACCGTTAAGTTCGAACCATTTAACGGGAGCGTAAGTGAAGTTGAACTCAAGGCCCATGTGGCGAGCGTCAACACCGCCCATGTTCATGTAGTAACGGTCGCCGGCATGTTCACCGGTTTCGATTGTGCCAGAACGGGTTGTAGTTTTGTCGAGCCATTTTGTGTAGTATGCGTTAGCGGTAGCAGAGAACACGTGAGAGCTGTAGCCGTAACCGAGTTCAAACGACATAACTTTTTCGTTGAGGGGGTTGGGGTTAGCGGCATTGCTAACAGAAGAGCTCAAGAAAACGCCAGAAGAGAAGAATGGAGCACGGCTGATGTAACCGATGTTACCATATACGTTGTTGTGGCGGTCGAAGTTGTAGTTAACACCGAATTTGGCAGTACCACCGATGAAGTTGTAAGTTTTAGACTTAGAGTGAGCTTCGTCGTAGTAGTAGTGGTCGATGCGTTGGTATCCGGTGTTGCTCAAAGATCCAGAGAGCACGAAGTTGAGGCGTTTGTCGAGCATAGAGTATTCAGCTTGAGCGTAAGCGCCTTCTTGAATAGTTTTGCCATCGTAGTTACGGTAAACGATGTCGCCAACGCCGAGTTTTTCGTAAACCCAGTTTGGGTCGGCAGCAGCAGCGTTGTTAGCAACGTTGACATTTTTACGATAGCTATCGTCCATGAAGTATTCACCGCCGTAAAGGTCAACGATTTTGTTGTTGTGGTGACCGATGTAGTAGCGCACGTCGATACCGCCGGTGAAGTTGAGTTTTTTATCGAGGAATTTGTTGTTGTAAGTAGAAACCAAACCGTACCACTCGTGAGAGTTGTTGCTTTGGCTCATAACCATGTTAGAACCGGTTGTAGAAGCGGCGTTCATTTCTTCGATTTTGTCGTAAGCGAAAGTGCCGTCAGGGTTGCGGAAGAGGGTGTTTGGTATACCGTTAGTTGCGCCGTACCAGCTAGAGTAGCTGATGGTGTTGCCGTTGTAGGTGCCACGACCTTGACCGCTGTAACCGCCACCGCTAGCGATAGACACGTAAGCAGTAGTAGACAAAGACGATTTGTCGTCGATTTGCCAAGTGTGAGCTAGAGAGATTTGGGGTTTGTGGTAGGTGTTGAGGTTTGAAGTGCGGAGTTGACCGTTGCTATCGAAACCGTAAGTGGGGTTGTATTTGTATTGGCTGTCGCCGTTCATCACGTTTTTAGCGTAGGTTTGATATTCCATGATTGTCAAACCGTCTTGGCTAGAACGTTTGTTGTGTTTTTGAGGAGCGCCGAAGGCAGTTAAAGACAACTGATGAGCGTCGTTGATTCGTTTAGAAACGTTCACGAAGTAGTTGTAAGAGTTGTACCAGGTGCCTTGCACGTAACCATCGCCCCATTTGCGAGAGCCTAAAACGGTGATAGCCCAACCGTTTTTCATAAGGCCGGTAGAGACTTTCATGCCGATGTTGTTCATGCCGTCGTTACCCATGCCGTACCACACAGAGCCACCTTTTTGAGCGTCGAGAGAGCGAGTGGTGATGTTGATAGTACCGCCGACAGAAGGAGCAGAAAGGATAGCAGCACCGAGACCGCGTTGAGTTTGGATATTAGAAGCTACATCGCTGAGACCAGCCCAGTTGCTCCAATAAACGCCGCCCCACTCCATATCGTTGATGGGCACACCGTTAACAAGGACAGCAACGTTAGCGCTTTTGAAGCCACGCATGTTGATTTTAGCATCGCCAAAACCGCCACCGTCTTTAGTAGCCCAGACGCCGGGAGTTGTTTTGAGGATTTCGGGGAACTCTTGGTTACCAAGTTTGAGGTCGATGTCGACGGCATTAACTTGAGAGAGCGCCACCGGGGTTTCACGAGTGCGAGCCAAAGATTGAGTGATTACAAAGTCGGCAAGCATCTCGGTTTTGGGTTCGAGAACAATTGTACCCAATTCGGCTTTTGGAGCGACAACCGCGTCGTTGTAGCCGATAAAGCTGATAGTTAGAGTTTTGGCTTTTGCGGGGACGACAACAGCGAATTCGCCATCGACGTCTGTAGTGCCAAGAGCCTGACCATTAGTAACAACAACACCGGCGCCAATAATAGGCTCACCGGTCTCGTCAACTACTGTTCCGTGGCATTTGAGGGTGTTGTTTTGGGCATAAGCGAGGCCTACGCACATACATAACACCATGAAAACAGAAATAAGTCTTCTCATTACAGTTTACAATTAGTTATATGATTTGTTAACGGGAAAAATGGCAATGTTGATAATGTTAGATATATAACAGCTGAAAAAAAGAAAAAATAGTAATGTTAATTTTGTGCAAAGATAGCTAAAAATGACAACATACAAAAACTTTTAACACAAAAGGTTGGCACATGGCGGCATAGTTAACATTTCGGCTCATAGACACCGAGTAAAGAGTGTGGCGGGCGGATGTAAAGATGGTGTAATTTTAGAGCAAGCTTTTAGGAATTAAAATAAAATTATTAAATTTGTGGATATGGATAAACTGACAATCGGATATGACGCGAAACGCGCTATCAATAATACTACAGGGCTAGGCAATTATAGCCGATATGTAATAGATACAATGTCGGGCATTTTCAAAGAGTGTCAATTTAATTTGTACACGCAGAGTAAGGACACTACGCGCGTGCAAGAGTTGTTGACGCGCCCTAACGTGAATTTGGTTCGTGCGAAGCACAGGTTCATGTGGCGCACATTGTTTATGCCCATACAGTTGCGCAAAGACCGTGTGCCACTCTATCATGGATTGAGCAATGAGGTGCCGCTAACAATAAGCAAGTTGGGCATATCGTCGGTTGTAACAGCACACGATGTGATATGGCGCAAATTTCCGTCAGATTATAAGGCTATTGACCGTCAGCTATATGATGCGAAATATGGGCAGTCAATGCAGACAGCCACGTCGATTATAGCTATCAGTGAGTGCACTAAGCGCGATATTATTGAGGCCTATAATGTAGACCCTGAAAAAATCACGGTAATCTACCAGGGTTGCAGCGATGTGTTCAAGCGTGTGCCGGAGCCGGTGGTGGCAGCAGCGATAAAGAAATATAATTTGCCTGAGCGCTATTATGTTGCCGTGGGCACGGTGCAAGGGCGAAAGAATCAGCTTTTGGCAGCGAAGGCATTACCGGCACTGCCCAAAGATGTGAAGTTGGTGATAGTTGGGCATCGCACAGCATACGCCAAACAAATAGATGAGTTTGCCGCTCGTAACGGAGTGACAGACCGGATAGTTTGGATTGACCACATATCACCGGTAGACCTACCGGCGGTGTATTGCGGGGCTATTTTCTCGTCGTACACGTCGCGCTACGAGGGTTTTGGCATACCGGTCATAGAGTCGTTGTCGTGCCAAACGCCGGTCATTGCAGCTACCGGGTCGTGTTTGGAAGAAGCCGGAGGCAAGGGAGCAATATATGTAGACCCCGACGATGTAGACAATTATATAGAGTCGGCACGACTGCTCATAGACAATCCGTATCAGTGCTCAAAACTAGTTTCAAACGGGTTGCAGCACGTGAAGAAATTTAATAAAGTGAACTTTGCTCGCGACACGATGAAAGTGTACGAGAAAACCCTTAAACAATTCTATAAACGATGAAATCAGTACTAATAATCGGTGCCGGAGGCTTCATAGGAGGCTTCATAGCACAGCGAGCATTGCAACTGGGATATGACACATACGTTGGCGTGCGAGAATCGACCTCGCGCAAGTATCTGAGCGATGAGCGATTGCATTTTGTGGTGCTTGATTATGATAGTCCGGAGAATGTGGAGCAAGTGGTCAAAGAACAAGCGCCAACAGAAAAAGGCTGGGATTACATAATATGGAATCTCGGAGCTACGAAATGTGCAAACTTTCAGGACTTCAACAAGATAAACTATATATACATTACAGATTTTGTGAAGGTGATACAGAAACTAGGCATGATGCCAGAGAAGTTTTTGTACATGAGTTCGCTGAGCGCACTCGGAGAGGGCGACGAGGTGAATTATACGCCCCTCACATCGAAAACACTCCCCCGCCCTAACACGCGCTATGGATTGTCGAAAATCAAGGCGGAGTTGTTTCTTGAGATGCAGCCCGATGTGCCATGGGTTATATTTCGCCCGACGGGTGTATATGGGCCTCATGAGAAGGATTATCTGATGATGATACAATCAATAGACCGACACTGCGATGTGTCAATGGGTTTCAAGAAGCAAATGCTCACGTTTGTGTATGTGGAAGACTTGGTTGAAGCGATGTTTCAATGTCTGTCAGCTGACAGCAGTGTTGTTGTGCACAAGAAGTATATCATCAGCGAAGACCGCGCATACACACAAAAAGAGTTTCGCAACATAGTAGCGAAGCATTTAGGCACGAAATTTGTTGTACCAATATGTCTGCCGATGTGGGTAGTATACGTTGTGTCAGTGATATGCGAAAAAGTGGCAGCAGCGCAAATGAAAGCATCGACACTCAACAGAGACAAATATAGAATCATGAAACAACGCAACTGGAACTGCGACGTAACCGATGCGAAACGCGACTTTGGGTTTAACCCGCAATGGTCGCTAGACCGAGGCATAGCAGCCACAGTTGACGCTTATAAAAAGCAACTTAAAAAATAGAAGATATGAGTAAAGATTGCACTCCTGTATTGCTGCTCACAGGTTATTTAGGCAGCGGCAAAACGACACTTCTGAACCACATACTTGGGAACAAGCGAGGCATCAAATTTGCCGTAATAGTAAACGATATAGGCGAAGTAAACATTGATGAGACACTGATACGCAAAGAGGGCATTGTTGGAAAGAAAAACAATGACGACCTTGTTGCATTGCAAAACGGTTGCATCTGCTGCACATTGAAGATGGACCTTGTGGCACAGCTTTATGACATCTGCGAGATGAAGATGTTTGACTATATTGTTATTGAAGCCAGCGGTATTTGTGAGCCCGAGCCAATAGCACAAACCATTTGCTCAATGCCTCAGTTGAGTTTGAAATTCGGGCATCTTAACAATCTGCCGAAGCTTGACTGCATTGTGACCGTTGTTGATGCACTGCGCATGCAAAGTGAGTTTGCTTGCGGCGACAGCCTCAAGCGCAAAGGTCTTGACGAAGAAGATATTGAAAACCTCATCATACAGCAAATAGAGTTTTGCAACACTATCTTGCTCAACAAAATATCGGAAGTATCGGCTGAAGATGCGGCACGCATTAAGGCAATAATTCGTGCTATACAGCCCAAAGCAAACATCATTGAGTGTGACTATGCAGACGTTGACATTGAGAAATTGGTGAATACAAACCTTTTCAATTTCAACTCAGTGGCAACTTCGGCAACATGGATTAATGAGCTCGAACGCCGTCCGTCAGACGAAGAGGAAGAAGAAGCTCACCATCACCACCATCATCACGACCACGATGATGACGATGATGATGACGACGAACACGAACATCACCATGACCATGATGATGATGATCACGATGAACATGAGCATCATCACCACCACCATCATCACCACCACGATGACGAAGGCGAAGCTGAAGAATATGGCATACAAACATTTGTGTATTATCGCCGTGCGGCTTTCGACATCAATAAGTTTGACTACTTTGTAGCCAAAAAGTGGCAAAAAAACATCATCCGCACAAAAGGACTTGTTTATTTCTCAGAGAATACGGATATGTCATATCTCTTTGAACAAGCCGGAGTGCAAAAGAAACTCACCGAGAGCGGTTTGTGGTATGCAACAGCGCCCGAGGAGGAGTTGAAACAAATGATGCTCGAAGAGCCCGGTTTGGCACGCGATTGGGACCCCGTATACGGTGACCGCATGATTAAATTGGTGTTTATCGGCCAGCATCTTGACCGCGCAGCTCTCACAGCTGATTTGGACGCTTGTCTTGCAAAATAATCATTTGTATTTCTAATTTACACCCTTAAGGGTGCAATATGGCAAAATCATTCCAAATTTATACCCGTCGGGGTGTAGATTTGGAATGATTTTTTATATTCCTGTGATTTTGAAAGAAATATTTCGAAACCATTGCTTTGATGATTTAGAAAATTCTATTATCTTTGTGTCACTTTCCAAAATCAAAAAAAATTAAAGTTTGGAAAGTGAGCGAGTATGAAATTAATAGATAGGCCTCTGTACCTCAATAAGTTAAAGAGGTATATGAATACTCCGGAAATTAAGGTAATTACCGGTGTCAGACGATCAGGGAAGTCAAAGTTAATGGCAGCCTACGCTAAGTATGTGCAAGAGGTTGATAACAAAGCAAATATAATTGAAATTGACTTTACCAAATTGCGATTTGAGACACTGCGAGAATATCATGCACTCAACGATTATGTGGAAGCACATTATCGCGATGGAGAGAACAACTACCTGATGATTGACGAAGTGCAGCTATGCCCTAACTTTGAAGTAGCGATAAATAGTCTCCATTCCGAAGAGAAGTATGATATCTATATAACCGGTTCAAATGCTTTTCTGCTAAGTAGCGATTTAGCAACACTGTTTACAGGTCGTCACATTGACGTACATGTCTATCCATTTAGTTTCAAGGAATATTGCGAATACTTCAATACTGACGATAACATACAGGATAAGTTTGACAAGTATGTCATGCTAGGAGGTTTCGCCGGCTCATATTCGTATAGCGATGAGACTGACAAAACAAAATATATTCAAGAAGTATATGAGACAATTTTGATAAGAGACCTTGTAGATAG
>CAZGAN010000077.1:4208-9691 GCA_964523655.1 uncultured Bacteroides sp. | reverse complement strand
GTAAGTATTGCTATTTGAGCAGCGAGAGGTAGGCGGCAGCGATACGGTCTGCGCTGAAGCGGGCAGCAACACTGCGGTGTTGTGCTGTGCGGTCAAACGGATTTGCCAGCGCTTTGTCTATGTATTGAGCTATTAATGCTGCATTCGCACTGTCGGCAATGTAGCCGGTCACTCCATGGTCTATGATGTCAGGTTGTCCACCTTCGCCCGAGCACACAGGCGTTGCTCCTGCTGCCATACCCTCAATGAGTGTGCCCGGCAGTGTCTCATAGTGCGACGTTGAGAGCACCACTGTGGCATGGGCATGTACCGATGCCAAGCGCACGTGGTCTGTTATCGTGCCCATATTCACGTATGGCAAATGAAGATTGTTGAGCAGCTCAGGGTGTCGAATATTGCCGTAAAATACAGCAACAGCGTCTTTGTTGGTCACTGCGTTGAGCGATTCTATTGCCAACGGCAAATTCTTAACGGGGTCATCGAGAGTTGCAGCCCCCATCACTATGAGTTTTTTCCCTTCAGGCAACCCCAATTCGCGGCGTGTAATTTTCGCCGTCGTGCTAAATTCATCAACCGGGAAAGCGTTTGCAATAACGCTCACCTTTGCGTGTGCCAATAAAGCGCTCTCTCGGCACTTCTGAGCGAGCCAATTGCTCACGGCAACAAAATGTATGTCTGTGGCATTATAAAGGCTCTGCTTGCGCTTAAAAACGCTTTTTGAAAGGTCGTCAGTCTTGCTTGCTCCGCAAAGTGGACAATCTCCGCATGCCGAGGTGTATCGTGTGCATGTGCCGGCATGGTGACAAACTCCCGTGAGCGGCCACATGTCGTGCATTGTCCATATTATCGGTTTCCCCAAGTCGGCAATGCGCTTTATCTCGCGCAGTGTGAGCATGCCTTGGTTTATCCAGTTCAGAAATATAGCATCAGCCTCTTGCACCCACTGGTGTTTGTGCAGTGCCATGCCATATTTTGCCGTCGATATTTTAAATACATTTTCACGCTTGAAACCGTTGCGCGCAAAAATCTCGGCATGCTCGGCTAGAAACGATGCCTTTGCTCTTAGCGAAGAGCCAACGCTGTCTACGCGCAAACTCTCCGTGTTTTTGTGCATCACAATCATGCGAGCATCTACTCCCGCCGCACACATTGCGTTCATGAGGCGGAATGTTACTACTGACGCTCCCCCAAGGGTGTCGCTATGATTGATGAGCACTATCTTTTTCATGATTTATGTAATTTCGGTAATATAACATTTTCGCGTCGCACCACGATAGCCACGTATGCCACCAAGAGCAGCGCGCGAATTGCATAGTTTGCTATTGCGTATGGTGTGCAGAGCACATATAAACCAAGCACGTATGCCACCCCGGCGAGCACAAAATATTGTGCAATTCGCTTCATCGGGTAGCCTATCGGATGCTTCTTCTTGCCAACAAAATAGCTCGCAACCATCATTGAGCCGTAGCAGAAAAATGCTGCCCATGCGCATCCCATGTAGCCGAATCGCGGCACCAATAGCACATTGAGCGCAACTGTGATTGCCAATCCAAACAGTGAGAAATACATGCCCCACACGGTCTTGTCGGTGAGCTTATACCACAGTGAAAGATTGAAGAATATGCCAAAAAACAATTCTGCCATCATGATGATGGGCACAACCTTCAATCCGCTGAAATAGCGTGGTGAGATGAAATATTTCAGTATATCAAGATAAAACATCACTCCCATGAATATCAAGAGCGAGAATATGCAAAAATATTTCATCGCATCGCGATATGCTTGATAGCTGTTTTTATCCTTACTTTGCGCAAATATAAACGGCTCGTATGCAAAGCGAAATGCTTGGATAAACATCACCATCACTATCGCAATTTTATAGTTCGCACCATATATGCCAAGTCCTTCCATCGCGGTTGCAGGATCGGCAAGTGACGGATAAAGTATTTTGTCGATAGTTTGGTTCATCACTCCGGCAATACCCAGCACAAGCAGCGGTGCTGAGTATTTCAGCATTTCGCGCCACAAGTTGCCGTTAAATCGCCAGCTAAAGCCACGCATTTCCGGCGCTAGCATCACCAATGTCACCACCGATGATATGAAGTTGGCGAGGAATATGTACCCCACCCCATACGACGGGTCATAAAACCAACTGATTGTCTGCGGTGCCACGCGCATAATTGCCGGACAGGCAAGTATAAAGAATATGTTGAGCCCGATGTTTAAACCGATATTAACCAATTTCAGATAAGCAAAACGTATTGGCCTTTTCTGATAGCGAAGATACGAAAACGGTATCGCCGTGAATGCATCAATTGCCACACATACCGCCATAATCACCACCCAGCTCTCATGCCCGGTGCACTGCATCGCATTTGTGATTGGGCTGAGAAACAACAGCACGGCAACAATAAATGCCGTTGATGTTGATGCCAACGATATCAGCGATGTCGAATAAACCAGCTTCGGGTCATTCCATCGCTCGTGATTTGAAAACCTGAAAAATCCGGTTTCCATGCCGTAGGTCAGTATGATTAGCGCAAGCGCCACAACGGCATAGACGTATGTCACTACGCCATACTCGTCGGCCGGAAACATCTTCGTGTATAAAGGTACCAAACACCAGTTAAGGAAGCGCCCTATGATAGAGCTCATACCATAAATGGCGGTATCTTTCATTAAGCTTTTTATTGCAGACATAAAATAATAAGTTTAGGCTTGGTTATGAGAACAATCCGAGTGTCTCGGCCTTGCTTACGCCAAGGTGTTGATATGTGAGGTCTGTGACCTCGCGTCCTCGCGGTGTGCGCTTTATGAATCCCTCTTTGATGAGATATGGTTCATAAACCTCTTCAATAGTTCCCGGGTCTTCGCCCAAGGCTGTTGCTATTGTAGACAGACCAACGGGCCCACCTTTGAATTTGTGAATTATAGTTGCGAGAAGTTTGTTGTCTATTTCGTCAAGGCCATATCGGTCTATATTGAGCGCCTCAAGCGCATAGCGTGCTATTTCCGGGTCAATAGTGCCGTTGCCTTTCACCATGGCAAAGTCACGCACACGGCGCAACAAAGCATTAGCAATACGGGGCGTGCCTCGTGAGCGCATTGCAATCTCATGCGCTGCCTCCGCATTTATCTTCACATTGAGCAGCGTTGCCGAGCGTATTATGATGCGCTCTAGCACTTCGTGGTCGTAATACTCAAGGTGACAATTTATGCCAAATCGAGCTCGCAACGGCGACGTGAGCAATCCGGAGCGTGTCGTTGCTCCGACTAGCGTAAACGGATTGAGTGTTAGTTGCACCGACCGAGCTCCCGGCCCCTTATCAATCATGATGTCTATGCGATAATCCTCCATTGCCGAGTATAAATACTCTTCAACTACCGGACTCAGACGGTGTATTTCGTCAATAAATAAAACATCGTTTTCTTCCAGCGATGTGAGTATGCCTGCAAGGTCTCCGGGCTTATCGAGCACCGGCCCCGAGGTGATTTTCATACCCACACCCAGTTCATTGGCTATGATGCCTGAGAGCGTTGTCTTTCCTAGTCCCGGAGGCCCGAATAGCAATATGTGGTCAAGAGCCTCATGTCGCATTTTGGCGGCCTCTACAAACACCTTCAAATTTGCTACAATTTTCTCTTGTCCATTGAACGCATCAAACTGACTGGGACGCAGCGCTCGCTCAAAATCTTTATCTGAACCATCGGCTGAAGAACGTATGTCAAATTCTTGACTCATGAATATGCTTCGTTAATGTGTTTAATTATATCTTCCGGTTTTATTGCATTCATGCATGCAAAAGTGCCAAACTTGCACGGCTTATTGCCGAATATTGAGCATGGGCGGCAATCCATGCTCAGCTCTATGCGGTCATTGAACGTTGTGCGCCACGGCGCAAAGCCTGCTGCCGGATGTGTCGCTCCCCAAATGCTCAGTGTGCGTGTGCCTGCTATTGCGGCTAGATGCATATTCCCTGAGTCCATGCACAGCATGAAATCAAGACTATTCATCAGCGAAAGCTCACCGGCAAAGCCTAGCTTTTTGCCCGCTACACACACCACATTGTTGTGTGCGAATGCCCACTCCGTTAATGTTTGTGTCTCAATTGCACCGCCTCCAAAAAGAAAGATTTTTGTGTTGCTGCGACCGGCAAGCTCTTCAAACACTACTTTCATCTTGTCAAGCGGATAAATCTTGCCTTGATGCGCTGCAAACGGTGCTATGCCAATCCATCGCTCTCCTTTTGCCTTTGGTGGCGTTATTGAGGCGAATAGACTCACTTCGGCAGGATTGTTGGCAAACAATCCATCAAAGCGATTATCGAGCCGTAGAGGCACGTTAAAAAACGGCTCTGCGTATCGTGTGAATGTTGTTTTGAGTGGTGTGGCAATTGTTGCACCGCTCTTTATGAGTTTTCTCTTATGTTTCCTCCCTTTGTCTATGGTTAATACTCTCACACCTTTCAATCGCATAAATGTGCTCAAAATGTGTGTTCGTATCACGCTGTGAAGGTCGATAAAGATTTTTGGCTTGCCTAGCTCTTCGGCAAGGCGTCGCATGCCGGCAAAGCCTTTGTGTGTGCCTCTCAAATCGGCTCCTATAACCGTGAGGTTTGCCGGACGATTGATGAGTACTGACGTGTAAGCTTTGTTGGTGACGAATGTAAAGTTTATTTCAGGATGGCTCGAGCAGGCGGAGTATAGCACCGGTATGCACATAGCAACGTCGCCGAGAGCAGAAAATCGTACTACTGTGATTTCTGTTTTATTAGTTTTGTTTTGCTCCATAAAGCACTGGGTTTGTTGCCGGATCGTTGTACATCTTCATCTGGCGATAAACCTTCATGTATTTTTTCCCGGCAGCAATGTCGTCAAGCAGTTGGTTTATGGCTGTGATGAGGTCTGTACGTTGTTCTTGAAGCACGTCAAGTTTTGCTTGACAGCGTGCTTTGTGCTCTGCATCGGCATCGGTGCGCTTCACTTCTTGCTCCATGTGGTATATCTTTAGCGCAAGTATTGAGAGGCGGTCGAGTGCCCATGCCGGGCTTTCGGTATTGATTGTTGCATCGTCGCAAACAGTCACGTTTGCGTATTTGTTGCGGAAATATGTGTCGAGCTCCTCAACCATGTCTGTGCGATCTTGGTTTGAGCGGTCTATGCGTCGTTTCAATGCCAGTGCCTCCACCGGGTCTATATTCGGGTCACGAATGATATCCTCCAGATGCCATTGCACTGCATCAATCCAGTTCTTTGCGTAAAGAGTTTGTTCAATTGACCCGTTATCATAGTGCTGAGCACACGGCGTATCTACGTGGTCGGTAATGTGATAATTGATGGTTGATTGTTCAAATATCTTATAGCATTTATCGGCAAAATCCATAATTAAGGGGTTTGGGTAATAATTAACGTACAAATATACGGCAAAATTTTGAATATAAAACACATAATGCCTATGAATTTATTTTTTCGCTGCGCTCCAC
>CAZGAN010000077.1:0-4108 GCA_964523655.1 uncultured Bacteroides sp. | reverse complement strand
CACGCTTCAACGTGTTGACCGCATGAAGTTGTACAAGAAGAGCGCTGCCGCCGTAAACAATGACACTGAGAAGCTAAGCACTATGCCATATATGCCCATCCCTGCCGGAAAACACAACGCATAAGTTGCCGGGACCCCGATTATCATGTAGCTGAAAAATGCTATCCATAGCATCGGTGTCACGTTTGCCGTGCCGCGTAGGGCGCTTGCAAAATTGATTTGTGTAGCATCGCCTAGTTGATATAGCACCAATGGCGGTATCAATGAAACTGCGCAAGCCAGCACTGCTGCGTCGTCTGTGAATATGCTCATTATCTGCTTTCCAAACAACACGAACGTGAGCGATGACATGCACATGATGATTAGCAATATGTGATATCCTGCCCATGCTGAGCGGCGCATAGCTCCGTTGTCCTCCCTACCCTTGGCATTTGCCACTCGCACCGACACTGCTGCCCCGATTGAGTAATATATGCAAAAACCCAGCGTGCCGGTAATGATGATGATTTGATATGCAGCAAGGGGTATTTTTCCCAGCATGCCACACATCACTGCTGCTATTGAAAATGCTGCCGTTTCAAATGTCATTTGAAGGGCTATTGGCAACGATGTGCGCCATATCTGGCGTGATATATCACTTGTGGCTCTTGTTGTCTTAAATCCGTTGCTATATTGACTGTAGTTGCGCGATGTGAGAAATACGGCTATGATTACAATTGGTCCTACCGCACGCGCTATAAATGTGCTGATGCCGGCTCCGAGAAGCCCCAGCTCCGGAAATCCGAAGTGGCCGAATATGAGCACGTAGTTGCCAATCACATTGAGCAAGTTGCCTCCCAACACTATCCACATGGGCAATCGTGTGTTATTTATGGCATAGCTCCACTGTGCAAACACATTGAACAGTGCTATTGGCAACATGCCAATAATGTTTGTCAAATAGTATGGCCGTATGATGGGCAGCAGTTCTTCGGGCTGCCCCATGTGCTCCAGATTAAGATAAATGACAGTCATGATTGCCATGACCAGAATGCAGAATATAGTGTTTATTAGTGAGGCTGCTCGCATGATTTGACCTATGCGTGTACCCTCGCCTTTCGCAAACAGTGCGCCCACAAGAGGAGTCACTCCGTAAGAGAAACCAACGCAGGCAAATATCGCCATATTAAACACGTTGTTGCAAAACGAGGCAGAGGCCAAGGCTTCGGTTGAGTAGTGCCCTATCATGATGTTGTCGGCAAATCCCGTAGCAATGGCGCCAAGTTGCCCAATCAGTATGGGCAATCCCAGTTGCAGTAATATGACGTATTCTTTCTTCAAAACCTTAAAAAGCACAAAGGCATCGACCGAGGCCGTGCCTTTGTGTTATTTAATGAAACAAGTAACTATTAGTCGCGAGAGTTTCCAAAGAAACGTAGCAAATACAAGAAAATGTTGATGAAGTCAAGATAGAGGCTGAGTGCGCCAAGGGTGGCGAGACGTCCTACTGAAGACTCAGGCATTTGCATTGCCATTTCTTTGATTTTCTGTGTGTCCCATGCGGTGAGGCCGATGAAAATAGCAACACCAACAAACGATACCAACCAGTCAAGACCTGATGATTTGAGGAATATGTTTACCACTGAAACAATAATGAGACCAAACAAGGCCATGGTCAGCATGCTGCCAATTTTTGAGAGGTCACGGTTGGTGCAATAACCGTAGACAGCCATTGCGCCAAAGGTGGCTGCCGTGATGAAAAATGTTTTTGCAATAGAGGCATCGGTGTACACCAAAAATATCGGTGCGAGTGTCATGCCGTTGACAACTGCAAATGCATAAAATAGCAATGTTGCTTGAAGATTTGACAGTTTATTTATGCCGGCTGACAATCCGATTACTATGCCTATTTCTAAAGCACAGAGTAAAAAGAATGCCCAGGTGTTTGTGCCCAGAAAATTCAGAAACTCAAAGCTATTTGCACAAAAGAAGGCAACTGCACCTGAAACCACAAGTGCCAGTGTCATTTTTGTGAATACGCGTTTCATCACGCTGCTTACGGTGGTAACAAAGTTGCCGTTGTAAGGGTTTTGGAATGAGTTCTTATCGAACTGTTCCATGTCGAACTGAGGAGGATAATTGTTCATCGTTTTTTAAGTTTTTTGTCGGATTAGTATAACTTATACGCAGAGCGTAAAGTTCATGTTTCTACGTTTATTACATGCGCTCGGGCACGTTGATGCCGAGGAGTCCCATAGCTGTTTTCACGCAGCGAGCTGTTTGACGGCTGAGCTCAAGACGCATAGCGCGAACTGCTGCATCTTCTTCGCGGAGTATCGGGCAATCGTGGTAGAATGTGTTGTAGCACTTAACCAAGTCATACGCATAGTTTGCAATGAGAGCCGGTGAATATGCACGGCCGGCTTCAGCAACGGTTGACGGGAGGTCTGCGAGCATCTGTATGAGTTCAATCTCCTTGTCGCAAGGCACAACTGCAGAGTAATCAACGGGAGCGTATCCAGCTTCTTCTGCTTTGCGAAGCACAGAGCGAATACGAGCGTAGGTGTATTGAATGAATGGGCCAGTGTTGCCGTTGAAGTCGATTGACTCTTTCGGGTTGAAGGTCATATTCTTGCGCGGGTCAACTTTCAAAAGGAAGTATTTGAGTGCGCCAAGACCTACTGTCTCTGCTATTTCAGCAGCTTCAGCGTCGCTGACACCATCGAGTTTGCCAAGTTCGGCTGACACTTCGCGTGCTGTTGACACCATTTCTTCCATGAGGTCATCAGCATCAACAACTGTGCCTTCACGGCTCTTCATCTTGCCTTCAGGAAGCTCAACCATGCCGTAGCTGAAGTGCACGAGGCTCTTACCCCACTCAAAACCAAGTTTATCAAGAAGCAATGAAAGCACTTGGAAGTGATAGTTTTGCTCGTTACCAACCACGTAAATCATCTTGTCGATGGGATAATCTTGGTAACGGAGTTTAGCTGTGCCAATATCTTGAGTCATGTAAACCGATGTGCCGTCAGAGCGGAGCAAAAGTTTGTGGTCGAGGCCATCGCCGGTGAGGTCGGCCCAAACAGAGCCGTCTTCTTTGCGATACATGATGCCTTTTTCAAGACCTTCAAGCACTTTCTCTTTACCTTCGAGGTATGTGTCGCTCTCGTAGTAGATTTTGTCGAAGTTAACGCCCATACGTTTGTATGTTTCATCAAATCCGGCATAAACCCAGCTATTCATCATGCTCCAAAGCTGACGAATTTCAGGGTCTTTTTGCTCCCATTTGCGGAGCATTTCGCGAGCTTCAAGCATGAGCGGAGACGCTTTTTCTGCCTCTTCTTGGCTGAGATTTTCTTTCTCCATGAGATCTTTGACTTCAGCCTTGTAGTGCTTGTCGAAAGCAACATACATGTCGCCGATGAGGTGGTCACCCTTTTGTCCGGTAGACTCGGGAGTAGCGCCATTGCCCCATTTTTGCCATGCGAGCATAGATTTGCAGATGTGTATACCGCGGTCGTTCACAATGTTTGTTTTAACAACGCGATTGCCACAAGCTTTGAGAATCTCAGACAAGCTGTAGCCGAGCAAGTTATTGCGCACGTGGCCCAAGTGAAGCGGCTTGTTAGTGTTGGGAGAAGAGTATTCAACCATCACAAGCGGAGACTTGTCGGTAGCAACAGTTACGCCATAATTTTCTGTTTCGGCAATGTGTTTGAGCACACCGTCCCAGAATGTAGGTTCTATAACTATATTTAAGAAGCCTTTAACGGCGTTAGTATCCTTAACAGCGGGTTCGTTCTTCACCAACCATTCGCCGATTTCAGCGGCAACGGCTTCAGGCGCCTTGCGAGCGGCCTTCACCCACGGAAAAACAACAACTGTTACATTTCCCTCAAACTCTTTGCGAGTTGCCTGAGGCACAATTTTTTCTGCCGGGGTATCAACGCCATAGAGCTCTTTCACTGCCTTGCTCACGGCTGTAGATATGATTTGATCTATTGACATAAGCTGTATATTGTTTATGTTATTACTATTTAACTCACAAAGTTACAAAAACTTTGCCAATCTAACCGCTTTATCCACGTTATTAACACCATACTCCCCTATTCTTCCAACTTTCAAGCCA
>CAZGAN010000076.1:0-9785 GCA_964523655.1 uncultured Bacteroides sp. | reverse complement strand
GCTCCCGAACATCGTTGGGGCACATTCTGGTCAGCAGGTGCAGCATGGCTACTCAACAAAGAGAGCTGGTTTAACGCTCCTTGGGTGCAAGAGTTGAAGCTCAAAGCATCGTATGGTGAAAATGGTAACGACGGCATCAGCTCATATCGCTACACCGACTTGTACACCATTGTAAACTCTTCAGGCAACATTGGTACTTCATTTGCCAGCAAGGGTACTGAAGATATCACCTGGGAAACAGTGCACAACATCAATGTTGGTGCCGAATTTATGCTCTGGAACCGTTTGTCAGGTAGCGTTGAGTACTACTATCGCAAAACAACCGATATGTTGTTCTCATTCTCAGTAGCACCGTCACTCGGTTATTCAAGCTACTATGACAACGTTGGTGATATGTACAACACCGGTCTTGAAATTGACTTGTCAGCAAACATATTCAGAACACGCGACTTCTCATGGGATGTTAACCTTAACCTCTCTACAATCAAGAACCGCATCACCAAACTTCACCCCGACAAGAAAACATCAACACTATATGATGCTGATTTGAACGAATACAAAGGTTATTCTACCGGTAACTTCTTCATCTCAGAAGGCACTTCGCTCTACACTTGGCGCTTTAAAGAATATGCCGGTGTTGACCAAACAACAGGTCAATCACTATGGTATAAGAACGTGAAAGACGATGATGGAAACATCACCGGTGAACGCGAAACAACCACATCATGGTCAGATGCAGACTATTATGTTACCAACGAAACATCAATACCTAAATTCTACGGTGGTTTTGGCACAACAATTCGTGCTTACGGATTTGATTTGTCAGCAAACTTCACCTATCAAGTAGGTGGTAAGCAATATGATGGCACATACGCACAATTCATGGCATCGCCGATTGGCTCAACAACAGGTTATAACTTCCACAAAGATTTGTTGAACTCATGGTCAACAGAGAATACCACAAGCGATATACCACGTTTCCAATTTGGTGACACCTACAGTGCCGGAGCATCAACACGCTTCTTGACCAATGCAAGCTATTTGAACTTCCAAAACTTGAACTTTGGTTATACACTTCCGTCAGACATCACAAAGAAAGCGTTGATAAACAATTTGCGCATATATCTCTCATGTGAGAACTTATGCTATTGGTCAAAACGTAAAGGCTTTGACCCGCGTCAATCATTCTCAGGCACAACAGATGCAACATCTTATTCTCCGATGAGAACAGTGTCATGTGGTGCACAAATCACATTCTAATAAAGAAAGGAAGGTAAATTATGAAAAGTAATTTGAAAATATTATCAGCGCTAACCATATCAGCGCTAACGCTGACAAGCTGCATAGAAGAAACTTTCCCGGAATCATCATCAGCAACCAGCGAGCAGGTAGGTAAATCAGCAACCGCATTGGAAGCATCGCTCAATGGTATACCATCACAAATGACACAAGGCTACTACGTGTATGGTTCTCAAGTAAATGAGGTTGATATCTCGTATCCGGCATTTATGCTTATACAATCAGAGATGCTTGGCGATATGTACCCCAACGGTTCAAATGCCGGTTATGACTGGTTTGGCCCTTGGAACGAGGTGCAATACTTAGGCCCGAATACATACTACACATATTTGCCGTGGTTCACACTCTACAAATACGTGAAAGCAGCTGACGACATCATCAGCGCCGTAGATTTGGAAGATGAGAGCTTGTCAAGCACCATCAAAGGTATGGCTGGTGTTGCGTATGCATATCGTGCATTCTCATACTATTTCTTGACAGTGCTTTACGAGCCGATTGACAATATCTACACCGACTGCTCAAAAGTGCTTGGCCTCACAGTGCCTAAAGTTACTGAAGAGACCACCGGCGATATTTCAAAGAATAACCCGCGTATGACACACGATGAGGCTATTGAGTTCATCATCTCTGACCTCGATAAAGCTGAAGAGCTCTTGGCTAACTATACCCCCGACTCAAAGCAGTTCCCCGGCTTGGCAGCCGTTTACGGCATCAAGGCAAGAACATATATGTGGGATGAAGACTACGCAAATGCAGCCAAATATGCTCGCAAAGCAATTGAGGCATCGGGCGCTACACCTATGACCGAGTCGCAATGGCTTGATGTTAACACCGGCTTCAACACTGCAAACCAAGCTTGGATTTGGTATTCAAGCTATGCTGCAGAGTCAATGGGCAACCTCTGTAACTTCATTGGTTGGGTATCAGGTGAAGCTGACTGGGGTTATTCATCACTCACAAACCCGGCTATCGACAAATCTTTGTATGACAAGATTGCTGCAACCGACTTCCGCAAGCATGCATTCCTCGACCCTGCTAAGTTCGACTATTACGACTATCAAACAGTTCGCGATGCAAGCTTCATTAACAGCATGCCAAGCTACTTGTCATTGAAGTTCCGTTGCAAAAATGGCGACTTCGAGACTTATTCAGTAGGTGGTGCCGTTGATGTTCCTATCATGCGTGTTGAAGAAATGTATTATATTGAAGCATACGCTACCGGAGCATCACAAGGCGTTGGCGCAGGTGTTGCATTGCTCAACAACTTTGTGAAGACCTATCGTCAATCCGATTACAACTACACCGGCAGCGATCTCCGTGCTTTCGAAATAGAAGTGCTCACACAAATGCGCGTTGAGTTCTGGGGCGAAGGTAATGCATTGCCAATCGCAAAACGCTTGCAACCGGACGTAATACAAAACTACGAAGGCACAAATGCACCGACCGATGCATTCAAGATTAACTGCAAAGGCATTAAACCCAGTTGGAACTTGATGATTCCGACAACCGAGGTTCAATCAAATTCAGCACTTGAAGGTTTCAATAACCCGGATGCAACAGGAACAGTAGAAGGCCCGACTGATATCGGCACATTTGCACCGGCAAACCACTAAAATGCTAACACAAAATAAAATACTGAGAATATGAAATCAATAAAATACATATTAGCATCGGCATTGACATTAGTCTTGGCATTGGGTTTCAGCTCATGCAAAGATGACGATGACTTCACTCTTGCCGAACAGCTTACAAATGCACAGGTATATTTCCCGGGGCAATCGAACTCAAAGACAGTTAGCTTGTCGCCCGGTGAAAATACATTCACAATCGATATTGTACGCCGCAATGCTTCAGAGGCACTCACCGTGCCATTGAACGTGAGCGGAGAAGATGCTGAAATGTTTAGCGTGCCCGCATCAGTAAACTTCGCTGCAAATCAAAGCAGCACATCATTTGAAGTGAAATTAGCTACTGCTGAGGAAACATTCGGATATGACACAAAGCACTCTTTCGATTTGAAAATTGGCAATGATAGTTACACTACACCTTACGGCGTTGATGAATTGGCAGTGACAGCAGTGATTGCAGCACCGTGGGTAACCCTCGGCACCGCAACATATCGCGACGACTTCCTCTCAACATTCTGGGCAACCGGAACTCCTGAATATGAGGTAGAAATACAAGAAAATCAATTGCAACCCGGACTCTTCCGTTTGGTTAATCCTTATGGAGCTGCTTATCCCTATAATGAAGATGGCGACTGGGATGCAAGTCAAGACTATTACATCGAAATCCATGCTGAAGACCCGGATGCTGTTTACATCAGCATGCAAAACACCGGTTTGGACTGGGGCTATGGCGATTTATACATTAATAGCTTCGCAGGATACTACCTTGCAAAAGGCTTGACTGTTGATGAAGTTAAAGAAAATGGCGTATTTGGCACATACAAAGATGGTGTAATCACATTCCCGGCAAACTCATTGATGGTAGGTATGGTTGATTATAACGACCTTGGTTTGTACAGAGCAAATACAAATGGCGGATTCCGTGTTGTTATGCCGGGTGTTGTGCTCGCTGACTATTCTTTGGAAATTGGATATGCCGGTAAGTACACCGACTCAGATGATAATGTGGCTGGTGCTATTGTTAACCTCCTATCAGCAGGTAGCGACGTAGAAACAATCAAATATGCAATTGTTGCCGGCACTGATGTTGATGCAGCAGTAGCAGGCATCATTGATGGCTCAATACAAACACTTGAAGCATCACCGAGTCAAACAACCATTATGGTGCCCTTCAGTGAAGCTCCTGTTGCCGGTAAATACACAATTGTTGCTGTTTCTTATGGCAATGGCGAAGCACAAGAAGTTTCAAGCGCAACGTTTAAGTACACAAGCGCAGCTGCTGAAACTTGGTCACTTGTAGGTACCGGTGACTATACTTACACATTGTTCTTCGGCAGTGATGAAGAGCCGGCTGTTGATGAAGGTCTTGAGCTTTATCAAAGCGACTCAGATGCTACAAGATATAAGATTGAGCACTGGGGCTATGATGTAGACTTCTTCTTCAACTTCAATGCTTCAACCGGTGAAGTGCTTGTTGATGAGAATGAGACCGGATATGTTCATCCCAGCTACGGCACAGTGGAAGTAATTGACATTGTTAGCTATGTTGGTGACTCATCTTATGGCCAAAGCAGCTATTCAAACGGCACATTCACATTTGGTTTGGTTTACTTCTGCTCAGCAGGTATGTTTAATTATGGTGAAGAGACATTCACTTTGAATGATGCTGCAAGTGCTAAGTCACACAAAGTGGCACGTCACCATGGAGCAAAGAAAATCAAAGGCAATGGCCCGTCGCTTTCTCACAAGAGATTGCTTAACGCTATGAATTTGAAACGTTTAAAATGAGTTTTTCATACAAGATATTAGACAATTAGCAATAATAAACAACAAATTTAGTTATGTGTAGTAATGGCGCGTTGTGAAACGCGCCATTACTATTTCCATGCCAAAGGCATGATTTTTTTATGTGAGAGTGATTATTTTTTCTTGGAGAGGATGCGGCGGTTGTCGGGCAGCAGATTGTTGGCCCTGTTACCCAGGTTTTTGACAAAGCCGAGAGGGCGCTCGTTGTAAGTGAGGAGCACTATGCCGCGGGGAGCATCTGCCAGCGTTATAGCTTCACCGCGAAGGTAGCATAGTGCCGTGTCGAGGTCTACAGCGGCATTGTGCCATGCTTGAGTGTTGATGTCGACAGCGCGAGCTAGTGGCGCTGTGGGCAGATAGTCTTTGCCTTTCACCGTGGCAATGTGCAAACCGTAGCTGATAACCGATAGCGTTGATGCAAGTTTGAGCATTTCGGCTTGGTGGGCAGATGGTATGGCACGAATTTTATCGGCATCGGCTATGTAAACAAAGTCGCCGAGTAACCAATTGCCGGGAGCTTTCACGGTTTTCACACCTTTTGGCAGAGATGTGCGAGCTGCGGGTGAGTCGCCGTGCTTGCGCAGCACAGCTACGAATAAACCCTCTCCGCGCACGTGTCCCGGCAAGAAACGGGCGCAGGGTATATTTGTATCAACTCCGGCTATAATGCCGTCAGAGTCGCTTAAATTAAGCGCTACGGGGTCAGCGCCCAGCTCGTCGATGATCCATTGCACGTTTTCCTCGTCTTCGCTGAGGTTGAAAGTGCAAGTTGAGTAAACGAGAAATCCGCCGGGACGTAGTGCATGCCACACGTTAGCGAGAATTTCGCGTTGCAGATCGGCGCATTGTTGCACAAGTCGAGGCGACCATTGTTGCACAGCCACGGCTTCCTTGCGCATCATGCCCTCGCCCGAGCATGGAGCATCAACAGAGATTATATCGAAAAAGTCGGTAAGTTTAGCAAACTTATTCGTGTCGCCACGGCTGACCACAACGTTTGCAGCGCCCCAACGCTCAACGTTTTCAAGCAGGGCAGCGGCACGTTTGAAATCGAATTCGTTTGCAACCACAAGAGAGCCTTGCGGCAGCGCATCAATCACAGCGGTGGTTTTACCTCCGGGAGCGGCGCAAGCATCGAGCCAGCGCACGGGGGTGCCGTCGGCAGTGAGTTTGCGGGCAATGGTGTGGAGTATCATTGACGACGCGTCTTGCACGTAGTATAAGCCTTGGTGCAGAGCGGGGTCGAAAGTGAATTGCGGGCGCTCGGGCAGGTAGTATCCGGTCTCGCACCAGGGCACGCGGTCGGCATCGGCGGGCACCGAGCATTGTTTCAGTGAGTTTACTCGAACCGACACGTCGGGAGCAGTTGTTGCAAGGGCTTCAGCGAGACCGTTAAATTGCGGGTGTTGCGCCAACATGGCAACAAAATCGGTGGGGAGCGAGCGTTCAGTCATTGTTAAGATGATTTACCGGTTATGATTGTGCGGATGTCGTGGAGCTTGTTGAGAGCTTCCATAGGAGTGAGGTTGTTGATGTCGAGGCCGAGAATTTGGTCGCGCACTTGGCTGAGCACGGGGTCGTCGAGTTGAAAGAAACTGAGCTGCACGCCGTCTTGTTGCGAAGAAGCGACGTTGCTGATAGCTGCGGCTTCGTCGGCTGGATTGTGTTCGCGCTCAAGCTGAGCGAGCATGTGCTCAGCACGCGACACAATGCTTTTGGGCATGCCGGCAAGACGTGCCACGTGTATGCCGAACGAGTGTTCGGAGCCACCGCGTGCAAGTTTGCGCAAGAACACCACTTTGCCGTTCACCTCTTTGACTGAGACGTGATAGTTGATGATGCGGCTAAACGATTTTTCCATTTCGTTGAGCTCGTGGTAGTGTGTGGCAAAGAGTGTCTTGGGGTGGAAACGTTTGTGCTCGTGTATGTGCTCAACAATAGCCCAGGCAATAGAGATGCCGTCGTAGGTTGAAGTGCCTCTGCCAAGCTCGTCAAAGAGTATTAGCGAGCGTTCGCTCATGTTGTTGATGATAGAAGCGGCTTCAGTCATTTCAACCATGAATGTTGATTCGCCGAGCGATATGTTGTCGCTGGCGCCTACACGGGTGAAAATTTTGTCGACATAGCCAATGTGGGCGCTGTCGGCAGCAACATAGCAACCAATTTGCGCCATGAGTACATTGAGCGCTGTTTGGCGTAGTAGGGCTGATTTACCGGACATATTCGGACCGGTAATCATGAGAATTTGCGAGTTGTCGTTGCTGAGAGAGACAGAGTTTGAGATGTATGGCTCGCCCGGCGGCAGCTGTTTCTCAATCACCGGGTGGCGAGCTTCAACGAGCTCAATGGTGAGAGAATCGTCAACCACGGGACGATTGTAGTGGTTTTCAGCGGCAACGCGAGTGAATGATAGCAGGCAGTCGAGTTCGGCGAGCAGACGTGCATCGAGTTGCATTGCCGGAATATAGTTGGCTAGCCCGGCAACGAGGTCGTTGAACAGAGATTGCTCGATAGAGCCGATTTTCTCTTGAGCGCCGAGTATCTTTTCTTCGTATTCTTTGAGCTCTTGAGTGATGTAGCGCTCAGCATTGACAAGAGTTTGCTTGCGCACCCACTCAGCGGGCACCTTGTCTTTGTGAGTGTTGGTGACCTCAATGTAGTATCCAAACACGTTGTTGAAGCCAATTTTGAGCGAAGAGATGCCTGTGGCTTCGATTTCGCGTGCTTGTATGCGCATGAGGTAGTCTTTGCCTGAGCCGGCTATGTCGCGAAGCTCGTCGAGCTCAGCGTTCACTCCGCGCATCATGACCTCGCCTGTGCCAATTCGGTTGGGGGCATCGGGATGTATTTCGCGAGCAATGCGTGCTGCTATGGGTGCGCAAGGATTGAGTTGCTCGCCAATGGCAGAGAGCACGTGTTGTGCCGAGCCTTGACAGAGCGCCTTTATGGGTACGAGAGCTTCAAGAGCTGTGCGCACTTGCAACACTTCGCGCGGGGTGATGCGCAGGGTTGCAATCTTTGAGACGAGGCGTCCGAGGTCGCCGATTTGCTCGAGTTGAGTGCGCACGGTGTCGCGCTGGTCAGGGTTACGGAAAAAGTATTCAACCACGTCGAGGCGGTCGTTTATGGCCTTGGTGTCGCGCAGGGGCATGGTAATCCAGGCATGCATCATGCGGGCGCCCATAGGGGTAACGGTGCGGTCGAGCACGCTGAGCAGGCTTTTGCCGTCTTCGTTGAGCGGAGCAAGGAGCTCAAGATTGCGTATGGTGAAGCGGTCGAGGCGCACGTATTTGTCTTCCTCAATGCGAGTGAGGGAGTTGATGTGGCTTGTTTGCGTGTGGTTTGTGATGTCGAGGTAGTGAAGCACGGCGCCTGATGCAATGATGGCATCGGGCATTTTGTCAATGCCGAAACCTTTGAGGTTTGCGGTTTGAAATTGTTTGAGCAGACGCTCAATGGCTGCTTCGTTGGTGAATACCCAGTCATCGAGTTCGAAGGTGAGAAATTTGCCTGAGAGAGTTTCTTCGACGCGACGACGAGAGCCGCGCTCAATGAGCACTTCTTTGGGGGCAAAGTTGGCCATGAGTTTGTCAATGTAGTCAACGGTGCCTTCGGCAGTTAGAAACTCACCCGTGGAGATGTCGAGAAAGGCAACACCCCAAATGTCTTGGCGGCTGTGGTGTAGGGCAGCGAGGAAGTTGTTTTCGCGGTGGTCGAGCACGTTATCGTTCATAGACACGCCGGGAGTGACAAGCTCGGTGATGCCACGTTTCACAAGTTTTTTTGTGAGTTTAGGGTCTTCGAGTTGCTCGCAGATGGCAACACGTTTGCCGGCACGCACAAGTTTGGGGAGATAAGTGTCGAGAGCATGGTGGGGGAAACCGGCGAGCTCAACGTAGGCTGCAGCGCCGTTGGCACGGCGAGTGAGCGTGATACCTAATATTTCAGAGGCAGCGATAGCGTCATCGCTAAAAGTTTCGTAAAAGTCGCCCACACGAAATAACAACACGGCATCGGGATGTTTTTGTTTCATCTCGATGTATTGCTTCATCAATGGAGTCTCGACAATTTTTTTAGCCACGATATTGGAGTGTAAAAATAGGTTTTAAAGAAAAACAGGCGTGCAGATTGCACGCCTGCATGATATGTGAATGAGAATTGGAATCGCGATTATTCTTCGTCTTCGTCGTCTTCTTCACGCATGTTGTGGAACACGTTTTGCACGTCTTCGTCTTCTTCGAGTTTTTCGAGAAGTTTTTCAATTTTCTCGCGTTGCTCGGAAGTAACGTCTTTAACGTCGTTGGGTATGCGTTCGAATTCGGTAGAGATGATTTCGAAGTTGTTTTCTTCCAAGTATTTTTGTATGTTAGATTGCTCTTCGTAAGCGCCGTAAATAACTACGTGGTTTTCGTCGTCTTGTTCGATTTCGTCAACACCGTAGTCGATGAGTTCGAGCTCGAGGTCTTCGAGGTTGAGGTCAGCGGGAGCGTTGATTTTGAAGACGGCTTTGTGGTCAAACAAGAAAGTGAGTGAGCCTTGAGTGCCAAGAGAACCACCGTGTTTGGTGAAGTAAGAGCGCACGTTGGCAACGGTGCGGGTGTTGTTGTCGGTAGCAGCTTCAACGAAGATAGCGATGCCGTGGGGGCCGTATCCTTCGTAAGTGATTTCTTTGTAATCACCGGCATCTTTATCGGTTGCCTTTTTGATAGCGCGTTCAACGGTGTCTTTGGGCATGTTAGCAGCTTTAGCATTTTGCATCAATGCGCGAAGACGGGGGTTTGTTGAGGGGTCAGGACCGCCGGCTTTAGCGGCAATAGTGATTTCTTTACCGATACGGGTAAAAGTGCGGCTCATGTTGCCCCAGCGTTTTAGCTTGCGGGCTTTGCGGTATTCAAATGCTCTTCCCATTGGAGTGTTTGTTTGAGTGTTATATTTATTTTGTAGTTATTGTTTTAATTATCGAAGTTCAGCGCCAAGGCGTTTAGTGAGGTTTGTGATGATTTTTTGCATCACAGCGTCGATAGCTTTGTCGTTGAGAGTTTTCTCGTCGTC
>CAZGAN010000075.1:0-9839 GCA_964523655.1 uncultured Bacteroides sp. | reverse complement strand
TGATTTTTTGCATCACAGCGTCGATAGCTTTGTCGTTGAGAGTTTTCTCGTCGTCTTGCAAAGATAGCGAGATAGCGTACGATTTTTTGCCTTCGGGTAATTTGTCGCCTTCGTAAACGTCGAAGAGCTCAACCGAGCGGAGTAGCTTGCGCTCAGAGTCGCGCACCACAGCTTCCACGTCAGCCATGGTGATGTTGGTGTTGATGAGCAAAGCGAGGTCGCGTTTCACGGGTTGAGTTTTGGGCAGGTCGGTGAATGTCACTTTCTTTTTGAGAGCGAGCTTCACAAGTTCGTTCCAGTTGAGTTCGGCGAAGTAAACTTCTTGCTTGATGTCGCATTTGTGAGCGAGAGCTTTAGCAACCACACCCATCACACCGAGTTGTTTGCCTGATTTTGTTGCTATGTTGAGGCAAGCGGCAAAAAGCTCGTTGTCGCCACGAGTAACGGCGATTTCGCGGTCGGTGATGCCGAGGCGAGCGAGCACGTTAGCAACGTTAGCTTTGAGGTGGAAGAATGATGATTCTTCAGCAGCGTGAGCCCAGTTAGCGCGGCGCACATCACCGGTCATCCACAATGCCAAGCGAGCGCTTTCGCTGTAGGGAGCGAGCGGTTTCTCGGTTGTAGAAGCTACTTCGGGGTTGAGGAAGTAGACGTTGCCTGTTTCGTAGAGAGCGAGGTCTTTGTTTTTGCGGTTGATGTTGTGAGCGAGGCTTTCAAGGCCGCCGAACAAGAGGGTTTGACGCATCACGTTGAGGTCTTGGCTGAGGGGGTTGAGCAATTTCACGCAGTGTGAAGCGGGATATTGTTGCAAGTCAGCGTAGTAGCCTTCAGCGGTGAGCGAGTTGTTGAGTATTTCGTTGAAACCGGCTGCTGTGAGTTGTTCTGCCACAGTGCGACGCAAGTCATCGGCAGCATCGGTTTTTGTTTTGTAAGCGAGAGAAGCGTGGAGCTCAACGGGTATTTCGATGTTGTTGTAGCCGTATATGCGGAGCACGTCTTCAACCACGTCGCAAGGACGTTGCACGTCAACGCGATATGTTGGTACTAGCAATGAGCGAGTGTTTCCGTCGTTGCTAACTGTTTCGATTTCGAGAGCTTTGAGTATGGCGTCAACTTTTTCATCGGGAATGTGTGCACCGATGAGGTTGTCCATGTATTGAGTGTTGAGCTCAACAGCAAACGGGGGGAATGTTTGAGCGCATGCATCGCAAACTTCGCCAACAATTTTGCCGCCGGCGAGTTGTTGCACGAGAAGCGCAGCAACTTTGAGCACGTAAAGGCTGCCGTTGGGGTCAACACCGCGTTCGAAGCGGAATGATGAGTCGGTGTTCAAGCCGTGGCGACGTGCAGTTTTGCGCACGCGAGTGGGGTTGAAGTATGCGCTTTCGAGGAATACTGATGTTGTTTCAGTTGTTACGCCTGAGTCGAGGCCGCCAAACACACCTGCCATGCACATGGGCTCTTCAGCGTTGCAGATCATGAGGTCGGCAGCATCGAGAGAGCGCTCAACACCGTCGAGGGTGGTGAATTTTGTGCCTTGCGGGCATGTGCGCACAACCACTGTGTCGCCTTTGATTTTGCTGCGGTCGAAGCAGTGCAAAGGTTGACCGAGAGAGTGGAGTATGTAGTTTGTGATGTCGACAACGTTGTTGATGGGGTGAAGACCGATTGCGTTGAGTCGGTTTTTCAGCCATTCAGGGCTTTCGGCAACGGTAACACCGTCGATAGTTACACCGCAGTAGCGGGGGCAACCTTCGGTGTCAACAACTTGCAATTGCACACCTTTTTCGTTGGGAGCGTTCACGGTGAAAGCGTCAACAGCCGGGCGATGCAATTCAGTTGGTTGAGTGTGAGCAGCCAACCAAGCGCTGAGGTCGCGAGCTACGCCGAAGTGCGAAGCAGCGTCGATGCGGTTGGGAGTGAGGTCAACCTCGAGCACGTAGTCGTCTTTGAGGTTATAGTATTCGGCAGCGGGAGTGCCGGGTTTGATGTCCTCGTTGATAACAATGATGCCTGCGTGAGAGGTGCCGACGCCGATTTCGTCTTCGGCACAAATCATGCCCATTGATTCAACACCGCGTATCTTTGATTTCTTGATTTGAAATTCTTTGTCACCGTCGTAGAGCGTGGTGCCCACGGTAGCTACAACAACAGTTTGTCCGGCAGCAACATTGGGAGCGCCGCAAACAATTTGCTCAACTTTTTCACCGAGGTCAACAGTAGTGATGTGAAGATGGTCACTATTAGGATGCTCTTCGCAGGTGAGAACTTTGCCGATTACAATACCGCGCAAACCGCCGCGAATGCTTTCAACGGTTTCTATGCCGCCACATTCCAAACCTATTGAGGTAAGTGCAGCAGCGAGCTCTTCAGGCGTAAGATTAAAGTCTACATAATCTTTAAGCCAGCTATATGATATATTCATAATTTATTGATTAATCCGAATTAACGTGCAAAGTTACATATTTTTTGGGGACTAAACAATAAGAAATTCATCATTTATACAAAGTGAAGTGTAGATATTACGTTTGTGTTACAAATTATAAGCCAAATGCTGAAATTTGCTGAAAATATAACGTTAATAAGTGTAAAACGCAGTATAAATTAAAAGGAAATGCGTAATTTTACAGAAAATATATAAATTTTTGAACTACGTAAATCTTATAATTCAGAATGAAAAGACTTTTACTCCTACCACTTGTAGCAGGTGTTACTGCTTTATCTAGCAACGCAAAAACTGAGGTTTATTATTTTGACGAAGGTGTTGATGGCACCGTTTTTGGTGTCTCAAACAATGGTAAATATGTGGTTGGCGGCGATGATGCCGACAATATAGGTTTCTTCTGGTTGTCAGACGACCCCGAAACATTGACCACGGTGAAAAACTGCGTGATTCGCGATGCTGCAAATGATGGTACAATGGTTGGCACATTCTATAATAATGGCTCGTACACAGCTATTGCCGGATACTATGATGGCGAAGAATGGCACCAATTGCCGTTGAGCGATGACCTTATCGGTGAATCATTCGCAATGAGCATTTCTCCTGACGCTAAATATATTGGTGGATATCAATTCACATACTATGCCGATTCATATACCGGTGGCCGTTACTATCCGTGTTTGTGGACTAAAGATGAATATGGCGACTATCAACTCACCATGTACAATAATATAGAGCTCCCCGACCATCAAGGTTTTGCTGTTGGCGCAATGAGCGACGATGGCCGCGTGCTTGCCGGTCAAGTTTTCTGTGGCTTTGCTTCACGTATCCCGGCTCTGCTTGTTGACGGTGAGTTTGTGATATTCAATACCATAGAAGAAAAAGTAGAGCCGTGGTATTACAAGGGCGAAGTTTGGGGCTATGATACAAATACATATATCGACGGCTTCAAAGATTATACAACCGACGATAACTTCTACGGCACATTCCTTTCTATCGACAACAAAGGCAATTACTACGGCACACGCACACGCGCAACCGAAGTGCAAGAAGATGGCTCCGGTACACTCGTTTACGGAGGCTTCAAATATAACTATGAGTCAGAAACTTGGGAAGACCAACAAGACGGCAGCCGTGGCGAAGTGTACTATTGCGGATTCGATGGCAACTACATCTCAACCAGCAATGGCGGCTTGATTGTTGACGGCGAAAAAACCACATTGCGAAAATACTTTGGCTTGGAGCGTTTCACTCGTCAAATTGCCGGTTTGGTAGGCTATTCTGAAGATGGCACAGTTGCCGGTGGTACTTCTCTCTATCTTGTTGAAGCAACCGGAGAATATGCAGGTCAACCCTTCTTCCTCAAAATGGACCCGCTTGCCGGAGTTAACGACATAGTAACAGACAACAATAATAGCAACGTGAATATCAATGTGGTTGGCGAGCAAATTGTGGTGACAGGCGCACAAAATGTTGCCGTTTACAACACCACAGGTCAACTCGTTAGCACAAAAACAGTGTCAACACCCGGTCAAGGCATCTACATTGTGAAAGCTGATAATCGCACTGCAAAAGTTGCTGTTAAGTAATGAAGATAAATAGAAATATAGCAATCATGTTGCTGCCGATGCTAGCTCCGCTAACATTGGCGGCAGCTGATTATTATAGCTGTGGGTTCAACAGCATACCCGGAGCGTTCACGGTGAAAGATGGCGACGGCAAAGCGCTCAACAGTGAGTATTATCTGCACATCGACATCGCTAAAACGTGGACAGTTGCCCAAATTGGCTCTCACGGATATGCAGCGGTGAGCATGAGCCACACCGGCGACGGCTCACAGCAAGACAACTGGCTGATTTCGCCGGCGGTGACTGTTAACTCTGCCGATGCTCGCGTCACCTGGGAATCGCGTTCGCTCATGCCGGAGCTCCCGGAGAGCTATAAGGTGATGGTTAGCACCGACAATGGCGAAACATTCACAGAAATATTTAGCAGCGCTGCCGAGCCTGCCACATGGACCACTCGCAGCATTTCGCTTGCCAAATATGTTGGTAGCGATGTGAAAGTGGCATTTGTGTGCAATAGTGCTGACAAATTTATGCTTGCTATCGACAACCTTGAAATCGGTGTGCCTAAAGAAGTGAAATTTTTCGCAGTAAACCACACACCGCATTTTTGCACCGATGCAGCCACCACTCCCGTTAGCCTCTCGCTCACCAATGTTGGCAAGGCTTTAGACGGCAGTGTGTATGTGACTGTTGACGGCTCAGTGGTTGATGAAGCAGTCCTCACGTCAGCATCGGGCGACACTGACAACGTTGTGCTCAATGTGCCTGTATCGCTCAACAACGCAACCGAATATAGCGTGTATGTGAAAGATGCTGATGGCAATAGCACCGCTGTTTGCAGCGACAAAATCATGTGCTCATACTTCACTCGTCGCATTCTCGTTGACAAAGGCACCGGCACATGGTGTGTGAATTGTCCCACTGCCGACGTGCTTTTGCAGCACTTGCAAGAAAAATACGGCGATGAAATTATACCGGTGAGCACTCACACCGGCGACATCATGGTGCAAGGCGGCTATTTCTCTAATCTTGGCTTTAATGCCGTGCCCATGTTCTTGATTAATCGCAATCGCAGCACAATCAGCTCAACTAACGCTTTTTTCGACACAGAATTTGCAACTCCGGTTTTAGCTGATATCAATGCTGAGATTTCCCAATCAGCCGACCGTCAGCTCTCTGTAACTGCAAAGGTGAAATTTGCCGAGGATGTTGATAATTCGGCAGATAAATATCGCGTAGCATATACCTTTACTCGTGAGTATTATGCTGCCGATGACCCGTATTACGACCAAAGCAACTCAACACTCACCAGCTCAGGCGAGCAATACTACTTCATGCCATCATACATTAATTGCGACATGATGTATTATAAACACGTCTCTGTTGATAACACTGCAGCATTTACCGGTGTTGCCGGTTCGCTGCCCGCATCTATCGCTGCCGGAGACGAATATACTGCAACGTTTAACGTGAAAGTGCCCGGTGAAATAGAAAGTTTTGACAATGGCGACATAGTGCTCTTTGTGCTCAATACTGAAACCGGATATGTTTACAATGCAACATCGCTGGCTCTCACAGCAAATAGCGGTGTGAACACTGTTGTTGCTGATAAGGTCGCTAAAGACAATGCAGTCTACAATCTTATGGGCGTGAAAATAGGTACAGATACATCAAATTTGCCGGCAGGCATTTATGTGTCATCAGGTAAAAAAATAGTTATTCGATAAATATACTTCTAACTCTTAAAAATCAGAACGATATGAAAATTTCTACACTTGCAAGGCCTGCAATGGTTGTTGCCGCATCGGTGGCAATGGCATTCAATGTGCAGGCAGAAAATGTTGAGGTTATCTCAGTTGACCCCGAGGCCGGTGAAGTGACCAGCCTCAGTAGCATTACAATCGGCTTCTCTGCTGCCGTCTATAACTCAGATGGCGCGAGTGAGGTTACAACACTCAAAATCACTGACCAAGACAATAATGAGTATGCTTACACAGCAACACTAAATGCTCGCAAAGCTACTCTCAATATTGAATTGAAAGACGAAATAACCGCCCCCGGCACATACAAAGTGCATCTTGACGAGGGCGAGTTGATGGCTATGAGCTATGAGGTGAACGAAGCTGTTGATATCACTTACACCATCGCAGGTGAATCAGGCAGTGAAGATGATAGCAACTTCGCTCCCATTGAAGAATACATGGCAATGCCCGACCCCGAAGAAGATCAAACTTCGCTCAGCAACATCATGATTTATCTCCCCGAGATTGAAGAGCCCACTTTGGTAGCTTGGGAAACCGGTGACTTTTCATTGATTTACGCTACAGTTGAAAAAGATGGCAAAAAGGTGACTCAAGGCATGCTCGACATGTCAACATATATGAGAATGGATGTCATCTCTATCGACCTTGACGATGCTGTTGCCGAAGCCGGAACTTACACAGTAACAATTCCCGCCGGTGCAATCAAAGACGATGCTTCAGGCACTGTTTATGGCAAGCTCGTGCTCACATACAATGTGGTAGGCGTTGGCGATGCTAAATTCACCGTTAGCCCCGAAGATAACAGCCAATTGACATCGCTCGTTGGTGACATCAAATTCACATATACCGACTATGAAAAAGTTGGCTTTGCCAGCGGCCCGTTCATGGTTAGCGTTCTCAACTCAGACGGCAAATCTGTAGGCAGCTTTGAAACAAGTCTTCCCGGATTTAAAAACATCGTGCAAATCAGCATTGACGAAGAAGACGCAATCACAACCCCCGGCACATACACAATCACTATCCCTTCAGGCAGCGTGCTCGGCTTCATTGACGAAGACGGAAATAGCGAAGCTATCGGCGCAGCAACTGTGACTTATGTGGTTGGCGACGGTGGTTCATCAAGCGAAACCGAAGGCTACAAAGTAACTATCGACCCCGAAGAAGGTGAAGTTGAAGAACTTGGCTCATTCACTTTGACTTTTGAAGGTGCTACCCTTGTGAAAGCATCTGACGAAGCAACACGCGATGACTTCCCATACTACGGCACTGTTGACGCTGAAGGCAATATCACAAAAGTATCGCAATTGAGCGCTAACACTTACGCCGGTAACAACACTATGACTGTTAAAACATACACAACAGTTACTGCTGCCGGAAAATATGCAATCGTTGTGCCTAAGGGCTACTACTTCGTTGACGGCAACGAACCCGCTGAAGAATTGGTATTCTACTACACTATCGCTGAGCCTGAAGTGAAGATGTACATGGAAGCCGTGTTCGTTGATCCTGAAGAGGAAGCTACTGTTAAAAATCTTGATAAGATTAAATTCACATTCAAGGTTTACGACGAAAACTACAAAGAAATCACTGAAGGTTTGACCTACAAGCACAATTCTTACACTGCTCCCAAATTGGGCTTGCTCAATGATGATATGGCTTCATTTAAAAGCTACAACAACGGCACCATCAGAGGCACTGACCCCGATTTGCTTTGGTCATCATATTATGGTGTTACCGATGCCGGTTACTACATCTTCACAATTCCTGCTAACTACATGACCGCTACCGATGCAAACGGAAACACTGTTTCAAATGAGGAAACAATGGCTATGTTTGAATTCGCTCCCGACGAAAGCGGTGTTGGCAGCATCAAGTTTGAAAAGATTGAAAACGGCGCTATCTACAACCTCAATGGTGTGAAACTCGATGCTGATGCAAATAATTTGCCGGCTGGTATCTACATCATCAACGGTAAAAAGACTGTTGTTAAATAACATCTCATAATGTCACAAAAGAGTGGGCATGCCCTTGTGCGTGCCCGCTCTTTTTAATTAAATAAAATATATGAATAAAGTCCTACTAACCTTTGGCTCTCTTGCTCTTTGTTCGGTGTGCGCTAATGCCGACAATGTGCTTTTTTCGGAGAATTTTGACAACGATTACAGTCAATCTTTTCCTTACATCTATGATTGCGACGATTTAGAACCTGCCTCATCAATACGCGCATTGTTTATGGGTAGCGATGGCTACTACATGCCGTGGTGGCACCTGAAAGACTCATCAACCGATACTGACCGCTTCCTCGCCAGCCACTCTTACTACACTCATGGCGGCACTAGTAGCGATTGGCTCGGCTCGCGTGGCATTGACGTTCCCGGCACAGGCTTCGTGCTTCGTTTCGGCGCGCAATCATACACTCTAAAGTCACAAGACGACAAAATCAGCGACCTTTGGCTATTTATCACTGAGTCGCCTCTCGATAAAAACAATCTGCCAACAACGCCCACTGCCGTGTTTGAAAAAGTGCCGGTGGGTGAGTCGCAAGACATTATTTCAGGCGATTTCACCTATTATGAGGTGAATCTTGATGCCTATGCCGGCAAAACTATATATCTGAATTTCGCCAATTTAAATACCGATAAAGAAATACTTTGTCTCGATGATATCACCGTCTCTCGCAAAGATTGCGCGGAGATGTCGCTGCAAAGTTATGAACAATACACTGTTGATAACGAATTTACCATCAACGTTGACGTGGTGGGTGTTGAAAACGTAGACAACTACAGCGTGACATACACCGACGAAAACGGCTCAGACGTGAAATATGGCTCTAATCTTGCTGCCGGCGCTGTGCAAACGTTCTCTTTTGTTCGCTCAATCAATCCCGACCAAACTCTCGATTTCACTGTGAAATTTGATGACGGCAAAGAAACACAAAGCACAAAAACAGGCTCTGTGAGCCGCCTCACATACTCTCCCTTGCACAGAGTGCTCGTTGAGGAATCAACCGGTGCGTGGTGTGGTTGGTGTCCCGGAGGCATCAGCATTGTCGAAAACATGCATGCCGATGAGGAGATGAGTGAGTATGTTGTTGCCGTTTCAGTGCATGTTGGCAACGATAATATGGCAATGCCTACTTATGGTGTAAATCTTGGTGCCGGTAGCTCTGCTCCCATGTTTTTCGTTAACCGTACTAACGTGGGCGCTCCGTCGGCTACGTACGACTATAACTTCGATAAAACCAAAAGCGGCTCTATTGCTAAATATGTTGTTGACCGCCACAACGCAAGCACCACAATTGGCATTGACGTCACCGGCGATTGGGTGATTGAAGGCACCGACACCATTGCTATTAACTGCAAAGCCACTGTCACTCCGGCTTTGACTCAAAACAACGCTAATTTGCGTGTCGGTTTCATCCTCACCGAAAATAATGTGTGGATGGAGGACAGCGAATATTTCGCTCAGCAAAACTATCTTTCGGGCAAAACCGGAACTCAATACTTGAAGTATTGGTCGGATATGGACGACGAAGTCTATAATGTGCATTATAACGACGTTGCTCGCTGCATTGAGAACTATTCAGGCATAGTTAACTCATTGCCTGAAAACCTCGCTGCAAACACCGAATATGAGGTCTCTCATCAAATGCAGATTCCCGATGTGACTGTTTATGATAAAGGTGAGCTTATTGCCCCGGCTGTGAAATGTGCTCACACAAATCTTGTTGCCTTTGTGGTAAACACTTCTACCGGAGAAATTGTTAACGTGGCAGAATATCCGATGAGCGATATTGCCAACAACCGTTACACCACAGAAATGCTCTACGAAAGCATCTCCGGCATTAACGATATCACCGTTGACAGCGCTGATTCAAACGCTCCCGTGCAATATTTTGACTTGCAAGGACGTCGCGTTCTCAATCCCTCAAACGGCCTCTACATACGCCGTCAAGGCTCTGCCACCTCAAAAGTGATACTCTAACCATAACTCCCAAATACCCACAAACAGAGGCTGTGTCAAAATTGGCACAGCCTCTGTTTGTATTGGCCGGAGGCCATCGAC
>CAZGAN010000074.1:0-9994 GCA_964523655.1 uncultured Bacteroides sp. | reverse complement strand
GATATTTTGCTGCATATTCGTCACATAGTTTAGGGCTATTGTCTTTTGAGCCGTCATCGACAAGAATTATTTCAAGATTCTTATACGTTTGCGCAAGTATCGAGTCGACGCACTCTTTGAGATATTTCTCAACATTGTACACCGGCACAATTACTGATATAAGTGGTTTATTATCTGTCATAGCTATTTTTTACTCAACAATCCATCGATCAATATTGCGAGTCTTTGATGAAAAGTTAACACCTACTTTTACAACTTTACGTTTACCCGTTTCGAATGGCAAAGCATAGTTTTTATCATTAATTTGCCGCAGTGCCTCCTCTGCCGTGCCATCAAGTTTAAACTCCATGACATAAATGTAGCTTTCGGTTTGCAACACGAGGTCAATACGCCCGTCAGAAGTGTGATACTCTGCACTGGCATATAAACCAACCAACTTTGCCACAATGTACATTACATTTTGATAATGGTTCTCCAGGTCTTTCACCAACTCGTATGGAGTATCAGCAAACAAAGATGACAATCGTCTCAAAAAATCGTCTACCTTGCCGTTTTCAACCTCCTCAACTAAATTTTCAACTACGAAACCTGACTGAGCACTATCAACCGAAGTGTAGTTTGGCAACAAAAACTTAAAAAATCCGGCCTCAACCTCTTTATTCGGAAAATCCAAATTATAGGTATCAAACCGCGCATTATAGCTTTTTATTGTGAGGTACCCGCTCTGATATATCACTGAAATCGGATTCGTTGACTGCGTATCCACACAATTCAACACATCTGCATCTACAGTTGCCGTAGCCAATTTATCCAAACGGTAGCTACGTTTTTTCAACAAATACACCAGATATGACGGTGTACCGGTCTCAAACCAATAGCTTTTCAACTTTCTACCTTGCAAGGCGCACATCAAGCTAAACGGATTGTAAACGCCCACAGAGTTTTCGCAGAAATGATATCCGTCATACATCTCGCGCAATCGTTCACGCGCCTCAGAGACATGCAGCTCCATTTTTTCTGCCAATCGCTCAACGTATGGCGACAACACCGTGTCTATTTCTCCGTCTGTGATGCCACACACAGCAGCATAATCCTCATCCAACGATATGTCATACAGATTATTTATGCCACTAAATATACTCACCTTACTAAACTTGGTAACACCAGTAATGAATGCAAAACGGATATATTCATCCAAGGTTTTAAGTGCACCATAAAACTCTTTAAGTGTTGAGCGACGTTTCTCTTGAAGATCCTCATTATCAAGCTCCTCAAGGATAGGCTTGTCATATTCGTCAACAAGAATCACAACCTGCTGCCCGGTTTGATCATACGCTCGACGTATTACGCCTCTAAACCTTGTGCCAAACGTATTTTCAGACTTATCAGAGCCATATATTTTTTCCCATTCGCACAACGACACATTGAGGATAGAGTCAAGACTTGTCTCATCTCCTTTCTTCAGTATATTCAAGTCAAGGTGTAACACCGGATAATGATTCCATTCCTTTTCCAGCTTTTCAACAGCCAAACCCTCAAAAAGCTCCTTACGGCCATCAAAATAAGCATGCAATGTTGATAGCAACAAGCTTTTACCAAATCTGCGCGGGCGACTAAGAAAATAATATTTAGCCTCCTTTGCTAGCTTATAGACATACTCCGTCTTGTCTACATAAAGACAATCATCTTTACGCAAACTTCCAAAGTTCTGTAAGCCTATCGGCAAATTTCTTAATGCCACCATTTTGTTCGCTCTTTAAGGAGAAGTAGTTAGTATCAGCAAAGTTAATACAAAATTGCAAAATTATCAAAGAATATTCGGCTTTTGTATCTATTTGAAACGTGATAATAGCGTTTTAGCCTTAGATTTAAGAGCCATGCGTTCTTCTGCCGATAAACCTATTGCTATGATGAGTGTTGATGTCAAAATTACGCACACAAAACATATTGCTACTAAGCCGATAAACGTTTGCGGAATAACGCTATTAACCATCAAACCTATTAGCGATGTTATCACGGTTATGTAGAGTATTGGCCACAACACTTTTTTTACATAATCACTTACTTTAATTACTATATCGCGTTTAATAACTACAAGCGTGCAAATTATGCAAAGCAAACGCATCACAATTAATATTGCGAACGACATGTACGCTGCCATGCCAAGCTTCAACCCCAGCCATATCAGCGGAAACGCCAAAACATAGATATTATTGGCATAGATTGCCGTCCGCCTTAGTCGGCCGGTAGCCATAGCTACCGTATTAACGGGATTATTGAGTGAAGCTACTGCCAAAAGCATTAGCATCCACACTACAAACGAATTTGTAAATTCAGGCACTGTTTTCAGCCATATCGACAATATATATGGTGCTCGAAGCATGATTGGCAATGCAAAAATCCACATCAAGTAGTAAATATATCGCGAAGACGCAAACGCAAGATCTCGCACATATTTGTGATCTCCTGACGCATACGACATTATGATTTGCGGACGAAATGCCACAAAAAATTTGGTACTAAAATTGAGCACTGTGTAGCTCAACTGAGTAGCAAAACCATACGCAGCGTTTATAACAGGGCCAAAGAATATGTTAAATAGTATATTAAGTCCTTGTTCATTGAGCATCCATGTACCACCAATGTAGACATTCCATGTGCTAAATGAAAACACTTCGCGAAACATTTTCTTGTCCCAATAAAATTTTGCTCTGCACTCTGCATACTGATGACGGCAATATATCACTAAAACTAATTTTGAAAGTAGTTGTGCCAATGCCAACAAAACCGCATACCAAATCAATTTGTTTGGTAGCACCATAATGGCAAATGCAATTGCAAGTTTAAGCACTGCATCAAGTATGCCCAACCACGCATATAACTTCATATTTTCACGCGCAATCAGTGCCGACTCATAAACCGAAAAAACAAATAGTGTGGAGAGGCAAAACAACACACAGTAAAACACCACAACAGCATCATTGACCCTATCAGGCGGTATTACCAGCTGCGTTACTATAAACCAATGTCCAACTATCGCTCCGACCACGAGTACGCCAATAGCAAGAATTGTGAATGCCAAGAGATTAAGCCCAAAAAGCTGATGCAGTCGCTCAGTATTACCATTTCCCAATTCAAAATTAAGGAATCGCTGTGTGGAACTTGATAGAGCTATAGAAAAGAAAGTCAATGCCGACGACAAGCCACCAACCACATTGTAGATGCCGTAATCTTGCACACCTAGAGCTTGCAACACAACGCGAGAGGTGTAGAAACTCACACACATCACAAATATCATGCGCAAGTAAATAAATGCAGCGTTGCGAGCTATGGTCTTAGACTTTTTTGACTTTTCTACTTCTGTCATATCTCTTATTTCCCTCTTCTAAACTATAAACCAATTTTTTTGCTCGTCTTGCGATTGCTCCGGCTTCAACGTATTTACCATTGCCAAATAGCAATACATTGAGGTAAATATAGCCAACTGGAACATATCATTATAGAACAACGATAAAGCTAATACCGCTAGCAAAAAAAGCTTCATTTTGCATTCAACCTCGTTATCTTTACGGCTAAACGATATGACATGAAATATCATGACATAAAAGAACCATATCAAGCCAATAACACCAAGTTGCAGACCCACAAACATCAGCATAGGCACCGTTCCTTGTAATAACCATTGATATTCGATAGCAAATTTTGTCAATCCAAGAGTTGTGCCTCCCTTAAATTGTCCTAGACCGACGCCAAGCAAAATACCACCTTTTGTGTCGCTGAGCACAAACGGCAAAAGTCCTAGCTTTGCAAAACGTGGTATATCTACACTCCACATGCCTTCAGGTTCAATATCATCATCTTGCACCGCTTGCGCCACTTTCACTAGTTCATCTAGATCTGTACTGACTAGATACTCGGTCATATATTCCTCTGTAGCAACATCTTCAGAGGCATTTGTAGCCCATTTATACGCGCCATATAAGCCATAAGTGCACAACACTATCAACGGAGCTGCAATAAACATTTTGCCTATCGACTTCATCTCAAACTTATATAACAGCACAAAATAAACCGCTAGATATATGAAACTAGCCTTAGTTTCGTTGAGAAAAATCGGATAAAGTAAAAATATATACAGCCAATTTTTTTTGAGACTTAGCAAGTAGTTTGAAAAATCCCACTTTTTCGAGATGAAATAAAACGACAACAAACAAATCAAAGTCGATATCACACCCGAGCCACCGTTACCAAGCGTACCTCCGCCATGGTCATTTGCGCCATAGCGTATGAATTGCTCGGTGAGGCAAACCGTTTGCAAGCACAAAAATATGAACAAATTTTTATCGATCTTTTCCCTGAATTCTGCGCCACGCGAACATGTGAGCAAATATCGAAATATCGGTATAAAAAATATCACACCAATAAATTGACGTGAGCCGTTTATATATGACATGACGCTCTCACCGTTAACCATCAACGTAGACACAATGCCTATAACCAAAAACGCACACAACACTATTTTATCACGCTTTGTCTTGAGCGTAGCGAGGCCAAGCAGCACAAGCACTATATCAAAGAAAAAATAAAGCGGTGATTTCAGTGGATGTATAAATGGCAACAATTCTTCTGAAACGAAGCCAAAGCAGGCTTCGATCCAGAAGATTATGATGAAAATCCTATAATAGAACAGATTGCGCTCTATCATGCGAAATTAGTGTTTGGTGTTTGATCGACCATAGCCGTAGCCATAGCCTTTTGATGTTTTAGTGCCATTAACAACGAGCGAAAGTTTGCGCATGCGTTTTTCCTCGCTGATAGTGTTAACGAAGTTGATGTCTGAGATTGATGTGTAGTTCACACGGCAAACATATACTGTTGCATCAGAGACACGCACAAGGTTGAATGTGTCGCTGACCATGCCAACCGGAGCTGAATCAACAATGATGTAGTCATAGCGCTTACGAAGCTCGTCAAACATATCGTTAACTTTCTGCGATGTGAGAAGCTCTCCGGGGTTAGGCGGAACAGGGCCACCAACAATAATATCGAGACCTTTAACTTCGCTGTAGGGAGTTATAATGTCGTCAAGCGACACATTCTGTTGTGAGAGGTAAACTGTGAGACCCATCTTGTTTGATATGTGGAGATAGTCTCCAAGTCGCGGATTGCGAATATCCATACCAATAAGAAGCACTCTCTTTCCAAGAAGGGCAAGAGATGCTGCTGTGTTAAGTGATATGAACGACTTACCTTCGCCCGAACGTGTTGAAGTGACGAGCACCACTTTGTCGTCAACATCGTTGAGCATAAACTGCAAGCTCGAACGCACAAGGCGGAATAGCTCCGTTGTCGATGAAGTATCATGTTCATTAACAACAAGATTTTTACCGCTGTTGTCGGTGCATATTTCGCCAAGTATGGGTAGTTCGGTGAGTTGCTCAAGTTCTTTGCGTGTCTCGAATTTAGAACGCAAAAGCTTCTTTATGTATAGCGCAACCACAGGTATGAACAATCCTATTACAAGCGCTATGAGCATTATTGCAAATTTACCCAAACCGAGAGGCTCACTGAGACTATAGGCATCGTCAATGATACGTCCTTTAGGTATAGCATTCGCAATCATCATAGCCGTTTCTTCGCGTCGTTGCAAAAGGAACAAATAAAGTTGTTGCTTCACTTCTTGCTGGCGTTTCAAACCAAGAAATTCACGCTCTTGCGAGGGTATGTTGCCTAGTTTACCTTGAGCCTTAGCTACCTCGGCTTGAGCATCGCGTATTGTGACAAGCGATGACTTGTATGATTGGTCAATAGTTGAAATGATTGCTTCGCGCATGGCATCAAGTTGTTCGTCAAGTTGCTTTAGGTTTTTGTTCTGACCTTTAGCATTTTGCTTCATCTCCATGCGAGAGAGAATCATTGTGTTGTATGTGGTGATAGCATCGCCGGCAGCAGGAATATCGCCTGATCCGGGTATAAGCTCGTATGCATTCTGTGGCTGTGCAAGGAAGTCGCGAGTCATTTTCAGAATTTCGCTTCTTGTTTGAGCCGTAATCAATTTTTGCTCGGCTGAGCTTTTTATGTGCATGTTATACGATGCCTCTGTGCTGACATCAACAATACCTTGCGATTGCTTATAATTTTGTATGTTTGACTCAGCTGATGCCAGGTCGCCCGAAATGAGTGCCAATCGCTCATCGAGAAACGCTGCCGTCTTCTCTCCTTGCAAGTTTGTTTGAGCTATGCCACGTTCGTTATATTTCTTGATAACTTCATCGAGCACAGCTTTACCATAATCTGTATTTTGAGTTTTGAGATACAGTTCAATGACGTTCGATTTTTTCGAACCCATTCCAACATCAAGATCTTCCTCAAGGTCTTCTGCGGCAACCTCATAACCGTTAAATACTATGCGGCTTTTCACATCCTCGTTTTTGGGGCAATATTTTGTCTTATTGATAACAAATCGGCCATATTCGGTATTGAGTGTTATCGGAAGTTTTTGACGCTCTACATCTGCTATTTTGTTTCTTTGGGCTTTAGCAGTCACATCAGCAGTGCCATCAGCATAAACCTTTGTCTTAAACACAATGGTTGTCATGAGCGTATCTGCAATGCCCGGTGCTGCATACACATCAACCGGATAATTCGGATAGCTGAGCGTGTAGTGCATGAAACCTTCGCGCACATAGTGCAATTTGTTGATACCTAAGTCGCGAGAAACATCGCGCAACACCGAGTGTGAGCCAACAACAAACACCTCGTCTTCAACGTCTGCCGAAGAGCCAAACAAGTCACTGAGTCCGCTCATCGAAGTGAGGCTGCTAGTGTCATCATCAACAACAACTATGTTCGCACGTACTAAATATTGTGGATTTACAATTTTAACGAAAGCATAACCAATTGCCAAACACAACACAACAGAGATAGCAAACCACCACCAATGTTTGATGTAGTTGTCAATTGCACCTTTCACATCTATGAATTCTGATTTCTTAGCCATAGCATTTATTTAATAGCAAGAGCGATAACCAGTGATGCAATAACTGAGCAGCCGCTCACTACCGTTGACACAACACTGAGTTTGAATGCGTTATTTTGATTGTATTTTGAATTATCCTTACGTATTTTGTTGGGACTAACATAAACGTAGTCATTCTGTTGCAGATAGAAATAAGGTGATGTAAACACTTCCGAACTGTTCAAATTCAGACGGTGTGCCGTGCGCTTACCATTTTCCTCGCGTATGATTAGCACGTTTTCACGCTCGCCATATACGGTTAGGTCCCCCGCAGCCGAAAGTGCATCGAGCACCGAATATCTCTCAGTGTTTACCCTTTGCGCACCGGGTGTTTTCACCTCGCCGGCAACGTCAACCTTAAAGTTCACCAAACGCACAATCACATTAACATCGTCAACATCTTTCGAAATCATTTCAGTGAGCTTTGTCTTGATTTGCTCTGTTGTCAAACCCAAAACATTCACGTCACCAATAGTCGGTATAGTGATGTATCCTGCATTATTTACAACATACGTCTGTATGCGCGGTGACGTCGTCTGTGCAAGATCATCGCGCGTTGCCATGTTTGTCAGAGGTAGATTATATTGGGCACTTGCCGCCGGACTCAATGAATTCACCATGATGTAAAGCTCATCGTCGACGGTAATTTTAGGGCTATAATTAGTAGTATTAACTGGGACATTAAACGAGGAGTCAACGTCTTCAAAATAAGTCAGATTTGAGCGATTTGTTGAGCACGACGAAACAATTGCAGCAACAAACGTAGCTATAATGAATGGTTTCAGTTTCATTTTTAAATTTATAAAGCTTTATTATTTTAGCATAATTATAACGTTTCCTTTAACACCTTTATTATATTATGCACGAAAAAAAGTGATATCAAGGAATAATTGACCTCAAAAGCACCAAAATACACAAATAAATTATTACCTTTGCACAACAAAATTCTAAGTCTATGATATTCAGTTTCGACCTTGGCGTCACCCCTATATTTTTCGCAGCTTTTTCGCTGCTCGGTCTAATTTGCGTTATACTTATATATGTGCTTCGTGTGAAGCGCGTCAGCCGCTATGCCCGTCTGCAAAACGAAGCCTTACCCGATTTCGATGACAGCGAACGCGAAATCGACACTAAGCTCGAACCCGCATCAATAGTCGTATATTCACAAGACCAAGCCGAAAGTCTGAGCGAGCTATTGCCTCAATTGCTCGAACAAGAATACGCACCCGGTTTTGAAATCATAGTAGTCAACGAAGGCGAATCTGAAGCTACGCGCGAAATCGTTGACACACTACGCATAGCTCACCACAACCTATACCTGACATACACCCCCGACGGCGCTCGAAACCTCAGCCGCAAAAAATTAGCACTAATGCTCGGCATCAAAGCCGCAAGAAACCGCGTCGTTGTCAACACCACTGCCAGCGTATCAATCCAATCAACTCACTGGCTCGAAACTATAATGCGCAACTTCACAAACCGCCACGTCGAAGTTGTGCTTGGATATGCCGTGCCTGAAGATTCCGACTCCGGCCTCGGAAAACGTTGCCGTGCTTTCGACACAATATCTGCCGGAGTAACTTGGCTCACCTCCGCAATAGCCGGAAAACCTTATCGCGGCACAGAATTCAACATCGCATACACTCGCGAACTATTCTTCGACAACAAAGGCTTTTCTCGCTCCCTCAACCTGCGATACGGCGACGACGACATATTCATCAGCGAAATCGCCAACGGCGCCAACACTGTTGTCGAATTATCTGAACCATCTATCGTCCGCCTAAACTTCTACAACCACAAACGCGCACTTGCCGAACTACACCGCCGCCACGAATTCACCGGCCGATTCATCAGCAAATCATCACGCCGACTCATGGCACTCGGAGCATGGCTAATGTGGCTTACCATAGGCGCCGGCATAGCATCTGCAATACTCGCATTGCCAAACTTATTTGCCGCAGCCATAGCCGCAGTGATTATACTAACACTCCTCATAATAGTAACACTCACCTGGCGCAACGCAATGCGCACCCTCGGTTCACGTACCATGTTTTTCACTTTGCCCTGGTTAGCAATGACACTCCCAATACGCAAAGCCCTCCGCGCCCTACGATACCGCATGCACAAAGGCAGAAACTACACCTGGAACAAATAACCCCCAACCTCACACAAAAAAACGCAACAATTTGACTCATTGGCGCCAAACTGTTGCGTATAAATATGAAAACCTTGAAGAATATAAAAAATGGTTTCTGAAACTAGAAATAATAGGGAGTATTGTTTGTGCTGTGCAACAAGCCTTGCGCAATTTCTTGCGATTCGCTAACACCCAGCGACTTGCAAATCAGCGCTAGACCAAACAACATGGCTGACGATGGTCCGTTGGCTGTGATGATATTGTCAGAGAGCACAACTCGGCGGTCAATCATTTTGGCTCCATGCTGTTTGCACTGAGCCTCAAAGCCCGGATAGCATGTCGCTTCTATGCCGTTGAGCAATCCCAGCGGTGCTAGTACCACTGCCGGTGCAGCGCATATTGCAGCAATTTTCCCATTTTTTGCGGCGTGTGTTTTGAGCAATTCATTGAGTGCTTCGCATTTATGCAAATTCTCGGCACCGGGCATACCGCCGGGCACCACTAGCCACTCAACACTGTCGAATGTTGCCTCTTCGAAGGTATAGTCGGCTTCAACAGCAATGCCATGTGCACCAACAACTTTGCGACTATCTGTGATTGATACGGTTGCAACGTCCATGCCGGCACGACGCAATAAGTCAACAACTGACAGCGCTTCGATTTCTTCGAATCCTTGAGCTAAAAAAACAAAAGAGGTCATGACTTTTAAAGTTTAGATAGATTAATTATTTAATGTAAGATGTTTAATTGGGGGTAAAAAGTTACAATTGATGAGATATTCCGCAAATATAGCAAAATATTTACTACTTTTGCAAGCGAATACCCATTTTTTTTTACAC
>CAZGAN010000073.1:0-10067 GCA_964523655.1 uncultured Bacteroides sp. | reverse complement strand
CGGGCAACATGATGAGGTTGTAGACGAATATTACGGCGGAGATTATAGAGGCATTGAGTAAGCCGATGAGCACTTCTTTGCCGAGTTGTTTAGAGAATTCTTTAACTTCAAGAGTACCGTTTGCAAGAGATTGAACCACGATAGCCGATGATTGCACACCGACGTTACCACCGGTGCCACCGATAATAGGGATGAAAAGAGCGAGGGCAGTGACGACTTGTATTTTTTCTTCGAAAGTGCCAAGAATCACAGATGCAAGAATTCCGGAAACTATGCCAATGAGGAGCCAGGGTATGCGAGCTTTGACTTGTGCGAATATAGAGTCGTCAGCGTCAACGTCGCTCGAGATACCAGATGCCAATTGGTAGTCACGTTCGCTAGATTCGCGGACTTCATCCATAACGTCGTCGACGGTGATTCGACCAAGAAGTCGACCAATAGAGTCGACAACGGGCATAGCCACGATGTCGTATTTTTCGAAGTCGAGGGCAACTTCGTCAATAGGTGTATCGTCTTTAACGCTCACCGGGTCAACCTCCATGACGTGTTTGATTTTAGAGACTGAGGGGTGAGTGATTAGCTTTTTTAGGGGGAGCACACCGGTCAGTCGTTCGTCGTCGTCAACCACGTAGACGTAGTAAATCTCGTCCATGTCTTCAGCTTGCATGCGCATTTGCTTGATACATTCGGGCATGGACCAGTTTTCGTTGACCACAATCATTTCCGTACCCATCAAACCACCGGCGGTGTCTTCGTCGTACTTCAGAAGGTCAACGATATCGCCGGCTTGCTCAACGTCGTCAATGTGAGAAAGAATTTCCTCACGGTCTTCTTCGTCGAGTTGTTGAATGAGGTCAACGGCGTCGTCGGTTTCGAGGTGGTCGATTTGTTTAGCAATTTGCTCGGCGGGCATGGCGCTGATGAGCTTGAGACGGTCGTCTTCGTCGAGCTCCATGAGCACGTCGGCAGCGGTATCTTCATCAAGTAGGCGATAAAGATACTCGGCTTCGTCGAGTTCGAGATTTTGGTATAGCTCGGCAATGTCTGCGGGGTGAAGAGTAGCGAGCTCGGCGCGAGCCTCATCGGCTTGGTCTGATTTGATTATCGAGCGGATGTGCTCAAGATATTCATCGGTGTATTCCTTCATTGTTGCTGACTGCGCAAATCATCAACGAGGTTGGTGAGGTTAATAAATTGTTGAACAGAAAGTTGCTCCGGACGAAGAGTCATCATAGGCTCATCAGCTGGGAGAGAGGCGCCTGGAGGCAGGAGGCTTTTAAGAGAGTTGCGTAAGGTTTTGCGACGTTGGCCGAAGGTGGTTTTTACCACTGTTTTGAAAAGCTGCGGGTTGCAGCCGAGGTCGGTAACGTCTTTGCGGCGAGTCATTTTAATGACCCCTGATTTTACTTTTGGGGGAGGATTGAATACTTTTTCGCTGACGGTGAAAAGGTATTCAACATCGTACCAAGCTTGAAGTAGTACGCTGAGTATGCCTCGTGCTTTAGTGCCCGGAGGGGCGGCAAGACGCTCGGCGACTTCGCGTTGAAGCATGCCGGAGCAGCAGACAACTTGGTCTTTGTAGTCGAGCACCTTGAAAAATATTTGTGAGGAGATGTTGTAAGGGTAGTTTCCAATCACGCAAAATTGGTTGTTGCCGTATATTGATGCGAGATCCATTTTCAGGAAGTCATCGCCCACGATGCGGTCTTTCAGATTTGGAAAGTTTGCGTTTAGGTAGTCAACACTCTCATTATCAATTTCAACCACGGTCACGTCGTGATTACGTTGAAGTAGGAATTGGGTAAGGACACCCATTCCGGGCCCAATCTCGAGCACGGGCATAGAAATGTAGTCGTCGAGTGTAGCGGCAATGCGGTCAGCCACCGATAAGTCAGTGAGAAAATGCTGTCCAAGGGCTTTTTTTGGTCGAACTTGTGACATTGGCTGAATGTTTTTAGTGATTAAGTATGCAAAGATAACAAAAAAATGCCGAAATTTGCAACAAAATACCAAACAGCAATGAATATTACCAGTGATATTGTTTATGTTGGTGTAGATGATGCTGACATAGACCTTTTCGAGAACCAGTATGCGATGGAAAACGGTGTGACATACAATTCGTATGTTATTAACGATGAGCATATTGCAGTGATGGACACCGTAGATAAGCGCAAAACCGGCGAATGGCTGAAAAATGTGGCGAGTGCACTCAATGGGAGAGCGCCCGAATATTTGGTGGTGCAACACATGGAGCCGGACCACGCAGCCAGCATCGGTGCTTTTGTTGCGTTGTACCCTGACGTCAAGATTGTAGCGACAGATGCAGCAATCAAAATGATGCCACTCTATTTTGAAAATGTTGACTTTGCATCGCGAGTAATCGGGGTGAAAGAAGGTGCAACATTGAGTTTAGGAAAGCATAATTTGACATTTTACATGGCACCGATGGTGCATTGGCCTGAGGTGATGGTCACTTACGATGCAACCGACAAGGTGTTGTTTTCGGCTGATGCATTTGGTAAATTTGGCATTAGCAGTGATGAGCACGAGTGGGAGTATGAAGCTCGCCGATACTTTATTAATATAGTAGGGAAGTATGGTAAGCAAGTGCAAGCGCTATTGGCAAAGGCATCAAAACTTGACATTAGCATTATATGTCCGTTGCATGGCCCGGTGCTAAGTGAAAATCTTGGTAAATACATATCATTGTATGACACATGGAGTAGCTATCGTGCCGAAAGTGAAGGTGTTGTGATAGCACATGCGTCGATACATGGCAATACGGCAAACGCGGCTGAGAAGTTGGCTGAGCTTTTACGCGAAAAAGGAGTGACTGTTGAGGTTTATGATCTCACTCGTGGTGACCAGTCGCGTGCAGTTGAGGCAGCGTTTAGATACAGTGAGTTGGTGGTTGCAGCATCGACTTACGATGCGTCAATATTCCCACCGATGGCGCATTTCTTGCATCATCTCAAGCAGAAAGCATATCAGAATCGCAAGGTTGCAATCATAGAGAACGGGTCATGGGCACCGGTAGCCGGAAAGGTTATGCGTGAGGCAATGGCAGAGCTTAAAGATGTGACACTTGTAGCTGACCCCGTGACAATACGCGGAGCAGTGAAGCAGCAAGATGTTGAAAATTTGAAGGCACTCGCAGCTGTGCTCTAGTGGGCATGAGCTTCGAGTAGCGTTTTAAGATACGGAGTAGGGTGTATGGCATACGCGCGTTGCAAGTATGTCTGCGCCCTATTGTAGTCTTGTATTGTTTCGTAGTAGTTACCGAGGTCGATAAGGGTGTCGTATTCTTCAGGATTTTTTTCGAGGATGTTGAACCACGTTTCAACGGCGTATATGGCTTGGTCGTTTAGCATGTATCCGCGAGCAAGTTGACGCTGAAATTGCACATCGTCGGGCATGCCGGCGAGCATGATTTTGGCGTAGCGTATTATCTCCGGACCGTTGTTGCGGAAGTCGTAATATTTTAGTAAGTAGGCATTTATGCCACGAGAGAGCCAGCTGAAGTGCTGGCGTGAGGTGAGGAGCACTTGTTCATACAAGTTGCTGCTGCCGAGCTGCAGGCTCACGCGCTGCACAGAGTAGAGCAGTGAGTCGAACGGCACATTGTTGGTCATAGATTGCTCAAGGAGTGTAGCCATTGAAGTTGTGTCGCCCGCCATGATGTTTGAGACGATGGCGTGGCTATAGGTCTCAACCTCAAGAGGACGCTCGTCGAGCATCAGCCAGTACATTGCGTTGGCATTTAGCCACTCTTTGTTGTTGAAGAATCGAGCGGCCTTTGTGGCGGTGCGCTCGTAGTCGGATTGGGCGAACGCACATAAGCACACGCACATCATCGCCAACCCAATGAGTTGGCGATGGAATGTAGATATTTTGGCTGATATGCGCATTCGTTGGGGTGTATTAAAGGTATTTGTCGCCAAATTTCACTTTGGCGTCTTTAACCATGTCTTTGATAGCTTGTTCGTCGGCTTTCGGACAGATTAGTAGCACGTCGTCAGAGTCGGCAATGATGTAGTCTTTTAAGTCTTTTACAACGAGGAGTTTCTCGCCGTAAACGGCGTAGATGTTGCCAGTGGCGTTGTAAGAGAGCGAGCGGCAGCTGGAAGCCACGTTTGCGTCGCGGTTTTTTGGAGACATGTCGTAGAGCGCGCCCCAAGTGCCGAGGTCATTCCAACCGAATGTTACGGTTTGCACGTAGACGTTGGTGGCTTTTTCCATGACGGCATAGTCGATGGAAATGGCTTGGCAAGCCGGGAATGCACGGTTGATGAAGTCTTTTTCTTTGTCGGTGCCGTAAGCGGTTGCGCCGTCGGCAAAGATCGATGCAATTTCGGGGGCGTAGTCGTTAAACGCTTGAAGTATGGCAGAAGTTCGCCACATGAATATGCCTGAGTTCCAGAAAAATTCGCCGGTAGAGATAAACATTTCGGCAAATTCGCGGTTCGGTTTTTCTGTGAAAGTTTTAACTTTAGAGATTGGGCCGTCGAATTTGTCGCCGACTTGGATGTATCCGTATCCTGTTTCCGGACGAGTTGGTTTGATGCCGAGAGTTAGGAGTGCGTTGTTTTTCTCCACGAAGTCGAAGCCGTTGAGAATTGCAGTTTCGAAGTCGCGTTCGCGAGTGATCATGTGGTCACTGGGAGTGAAAACAATGGCAGCCTCGGGGTCGAGGGTATGGATGTGCCAAGATGCCCACGCCACGCAAGGAGCAGTGTTGCGGCGAGTGGGTTCAAGCAGCATGTTAGCGTCGATGATGTCGGGAAGTTGTTCGCGGACAAGCTCGGCGTACATTTCGTTAGTAACGACGTATATGTTTTCTTTTGGCACTAATGGGAGCAGTCTGTCGTAAGTCATTTGTAGCAGAGAGCGGCCGGTGCCGAAAAAGTCAATGAATTGTTTAGGACGGTCAGTGCGGCTGTAAGGCCAGAAACGGCTACCAATGCCACCGCACATAATCACGCAAAAACGATGCGATTTAAAATCACTTATGTTGGTCATGGGGACGTTAGGTTATTGTTTTTACGGGTTAAAGTTATAAAAATTAAGTCGGATAACAAAACATGTGGGGCTGTTTTTTGAAGAAAAATAGTTTTTTCTGCCAAATAAGTGCTAACTTTGTGTTGAAAATCAAATAAATAGAAAATCGAAACAGAAATAACAGCTAAAAATATACAAATATCCGGATATGATAAGAAATTTGCTATTTGACCTTGGAGGCGTGATAATGGACATAGAAAAGAAGAATTGCGTGGCAGCATTTGAGCGTTTGGGCTTGAAAGATGCCAATTCTTATTTTGGAGAATATAGCCAACAAGGGCCGTTTGAAGCACTTGAAAGTGGAAAAATGACAACAGCCGAGTTTCATGCCGAATTGCGCAAAGCTATAGGCGAGCATGCCAAAGATGAAGATATTGACTATGCATTCAATTGTTTTTTGACCGGGATACCGGAGCATCGTTTGTCTGCATTGCGTAAGCTTGGAGAAAAATATAGTATATATCTGCTCTCAAATACAAATGAAATCATGTGGAATAGCCGCATAGCTGAGGAGTTCACAAAAGAAGGACGTGTGCGCGAAGATTATTTCGCAGGTATGGTCACATCGTTTGAGGCAAAGGCATTGAAGCCCGGCCGCGAAATATTTGATTATGCCGCCAAAAAGTTGGGTATAGAGCCGTCAGAAACACTCTTTCTTGATGATTCGTTAGCGAATTGTGAGGCAGCGCGCAAGTTGGGCTGGAATGCTGAGCAAGTGGCTGTGGGCACGGAGTTTGTTGATGTTATAGCACAACTTGGATTATAAGAATGAAACCGTGTAATCAATATGTTGCAACAATAGGGATGTTTGATGGCGTGCATCGCGGCCATCAAGCGTTGATTGACTATGTGAAGCGGTATGCTTTGCGTGTGAGAATGCACCCTATGATTGTGACATTTCAGCCGCATCCGATGTCGGTGATATGCCCGGAGAAGGCGCCGAAGCTATTGACCGGATACACCACGCGCAAACGTTTGTTGGTGCATTATTTAGGGCCGAAAAATAAGATTGTTGAATTGGCTTTTAATGATGAGCTTAGGCATAAGACAGCAGAAGAATTTATGCGCATGCTGCACGATGAATATAATGTTAAAGTACTAGTGATGGGCTATAACCATTCATTCGGGTCAGACTGTATAAAAGATTTTGAGATGTATCGAGCTATAGGCAGTTTGGTTGGTGTGGAGGTGCTTCACGGAGAGCAAAAGACGGTTGAGTCGGTTGATGTGAAGGTGAGTTCATCGTCAATACGCAAGGCGCTTTGCGATGGCGATATAGCCACGGCAAACAAATTGTTGGGGCGCATGTATGCGTTGCAAGGAAAGGTTGTGGCGGGCAGACGCGTTGGCCGCACACTGGGATTTCCGACGGCAAATCTAGAGGTTGATAAGCTGCGCTTGGTGCCGGCACCGGGTGTTTATGCTGCTATTGCGAAAATTGAAGACACTGCGTATAGAGCAATGGTGAATATAGGCACATGTCCGACAGTTACAGATGGCGCGACACAAACCATCGAGGCAAATATAATAGGGTGGAGCGGAAATTTGTACAACCACAAACTGACGTTGGAGTTTGTGGCGCGCTTGCGCTCGGAGCAACAATTTGATAGTTTGGAGGCATTGATGCAACAACTTCAAGCCGATAAAGAGTCAGTGATAGCTAAGATTAACATTCTATAATGCTTATTTTCGGATTATAATCGATTAAATGTGTAATTTTGCAGCGCTAATCACTTTTTACTCTGATTGCCTTGATTACATAAACTTGTTCTCAATAAACTAAAATGACATACGAATACGATTTTCTTGTGATAGGCTCAGGTATCGCCGGTATGAGTTTCGCCCTCAAAGTAGCGTCGAAAGGACGTGTTGCATTGGTGTGCAAAACCACACTCGACGAGGCAAATACAGCCTTGGCACAAGGTGGGGTTGCATCGGTAACCAACCTCGCAGTAGATAACTACGACAAACATATCCATGACACAATGGTGGCAGGCGACTGGCTTAGCGACCCTGTGGCTGTAGAAAAAGTGGTGAAAGGTGCTCCCAAAGGCATAGCCGACTTGGTGAAGTGGGGCGTAAACTTCGATAAAAACGAAGATGGAGAGTTTGACTTGCACCGCGAGGGCGGCCACTCAGAGTTTCGTATACTTCACCATGCCGATAATACAGGCTTCGAGATACAACGTGGCCTTATAGAGGCAGTGCGTGCTAACAAAAATATTGATATATTTGAGCACCACTTTGCTATTGAAATTATCACTCAACACCACCTCGGCAAAATGGTGACACGTCGCACTCCCGACATCACTTGCTATGGCGCTTATGTGCTTGATGAAGGCAAAGGCTGCGTGGATAAATTTTTGGCAAAAACAACAGTCATGGCAACCGGAGGCTGCGGTGCTGTATATCTCACCACAACCAACCCGTTGGTGGCAACCGGCGATGGTATAGCAATGGTGTATCGTGCTAAGGGCACGGTAAAGGATATGGAATTTATACAGTTCCACCCCACGGCATTGTTCCACCCGGGCGATCGTCCGTCGTTCCTTATCACTGAGGCAATGCGTGGCTATGGCGCAGTGTTGCGCAACAAGAAAGGCGAGGAGTTCATGCAAAAGTATGACCCGCGTTTGTCATTGGCACCGCGCGATATTGTTGCACGTGCCATAGATTCAGAAATGAAATTGACCGGTGATGACCATGTTTATCTCGATGTGACACACAAAGACCCCGAGGAAACAAAGCATCACTTCCCCAATATCTATCAAAAGTGTTTGAGCCTAGGCATCGATATCACTAAGGACTACATACCCGTAGCTCCGGCAGCGCACTATCTTTGCGGTGGTATTAAGGTTGACACCAATGGCGAGTCATCAATCAAACGCTTGTATGCACTTGGCGAGTGCTCATGCACCGGCTTGCACGGTGGCAATCGCCTTGCCTCAAATTCACTTATTGAAGCAGTTGTTTATGCAGATGCAGCAGCAAAACATGCATCAGAAGCTGTTGACCACTATGATTTCCGTACAGATGTGCCCGATTGGAATGATGAAGGAACCACACACACAGAAGAGATGGTGCTTATCACACAGAGCCTCAAAGAAGTGAACCAAATCATGGGTAGCTATGTTGGTATAGTACGCTCTAATTTGCGTCTTGACCGCGCATGGAATCGTCTTGATCTGCTCTATGAGGAGACAGAGGCGTTGTTCAAGTGCTCAAAGGCAAGCCGTGAGCTTTGCGAGCTTCGCAACATCATCAATGTAGGTTACTTGATTATGCGTCAAGCAAAAGAACGTAAGGAAAGCCGCGGATTGCATTACACCGTAGACTATCCACCCGTAAAACGCGAAATAGACTAAAAAATTAAAAAATAGCAAAGAGCGAAAGAGCGACAAAAAGGGCTCTTTGCTCTTTGCGTCTTTACCTCAATCAACAGAAATGAAGCGTTTGCAGATACTGATTTTGATTTTGTTGTCAGCGTGCATCGGTATGACAGCAAACGCCATGCCACGCGAAGAAGATTACATACCACCCAAAGAAGAGCAGCTATCGGTGCACGAGAGCATATACAAGAGCTACAATTATGTGGTTGTTGATGGCGATACGCTGGTGTGTTTCAATCTTCGACCTATCACTGTTTTTCCGAAGCTGAAGTTTAAGAACAAGAAGGAAGAGCAATTTTATTGGCGCACAGTGAAAAATGTGCGAATTTTGTTGCCATACGCAAAACTAATACGTGAGACACTTGTTGAAACGTATGAGTACATAGAAACGTTCCCCACTCAAAAAGAGCGAGAGGCATATCTCAAACGCATGGAAAAAGAGATTTTTAAGCAGTATAAACCGGTGCTTAAGAAATTTTCCAGGTCGCAAGCACGCTTGCTGATAAAGTTGGTGCAGCGAGAGACGGATCAAACCAGCTATGAGATTGTTAAAGCATTTTTGGGCGGATTTCGTGCTACATTCTGGCAGGGATTTGGTAAACTTTTCGGCGTAAGCTTGAAGGGCGATTTCAATCCGAGCAAGAATCGCGAAGACTACCTTATAAACCGCATTGCCACGCAGGTAGAACAAGGCACACTATAACTAGGATATTTTGTCGCAAAGTATAGAAAAAATAATAAAGAATTATGCAGCTTTTCTGTCGTTGGAACGAGGGCTGTCAGAAAATACGCGCATGGCATACGCTGCTGATGTGCGTAAGCTATGCGATGCAATGCAAATTGGCGATGATGCGGCTCTCGCTGCGGTGACTCCCGAAACGTTGCAAACATTTTTGGCTGATATTCATGACTTGGGTATTAGTGCAAGAAGTCAGGCACGCATAGTGTCGGGGCTGAAATCGTTTTTCCGATATTTGCGTTTGGAGAGAGTGGTTGAAACTGACCCCACGATATTGCTTGAGAGCCCGCGCATAGGCTTGCATTTGCCTGATGTGCTGAGCGTTGAGGAGATAGACCGTATGATTTCGGCAATAGACCTTTCAACGCCCGAGGGAAATCGCAATCGTGCTATTATCGAGACTATGTATGGTTGCGGACTTCGTGTTAGTGAGCTTTGCAATTTGGAACTTAATAACATAGACTTGCAAAATAAGTTTATCATCGTAAATGGTAAGGGCTCGAAGCAGCGCATGGTGCCACTCTCGGATATAGCAGCAGAGCTCATTGAAGACTATGTGAAAAATGAGCGAGCAGATGTGCCGGTGAAACGAGGCGAGGAAGGCATTGTTTTTTTGAACCGCAGAGGACGTCGTCTGTCGAGAGTAATGATATTTTATATCATTCGCGATTTGGCTGCACTAGCGGGAATCACAAAAGTTGTGTCACCACACACACTGCGACATTCGTTTGCCACGCACTTGCTTGAAGGCGGAGCAAACTTGCGAGCCATACAACAAATGCTTGGGCATGAGTCAATAGCAACCACAGAGATATATCTGCATATTGACAACACTCGCCTTCGTGAAGAGATAATGACGCACCATCCCCGCAATAAAAAAC
>CAZGAN010000072.1:0-10108 GCA_964523655.1 uncultured Bacteroides sp. | reverse complement strand
ACCTTCTGATCCGTAGTCAGATGCTCTATTCAGTTGAGCTAATGAGCCAAAAGCCATAGAAATTGAGAAATAGTGACTCATACAGGATTCAAACCTGTAACCTTCTGATCCGTAGTCAGATGCTCTATTCAGTTGAGCTAATGAGCCATGTTCTTTGGCTTTGCGAGTGCAAAGTTACGATGTTTTTTTGAGATAACCAAATATTTGAGCAGATATTTTGTTGTATTTTTGTCACATGGTTGATGGTCAATAGATTAAACGAGCAAAATAAAAAGAGTAGTATAAATTAAGTGAAATAATGAGTGTAGGTAGCGCATTTTTTGTAATTTTGTAGTGTTAAATAAAATAATGACTTAAATCATGACAACAGTAGAACAACTGAAAAACAAAGTGCTTGACGGGCAAATGCTGACCGCCGAAGAAATTTATTGGTTAGTGGATGCGCCCGACAAGGAAGCTATACGCAATGCCGCAGCCGAGATCACAAAGCGATTTGTGAAACCGGTGTTTGAATCGTGCTCAATTGTGAATGCGCGCTCGGGAAAATGCTCAGAGAACTGCAAATGGTGCGCACAATCGGCACACTACAACACAGGCTGCACAACATACGACCTTGTTTCACGCGATGAGTGCATGAAAGTGGCACGCTACAACCACGAACGCGGTGTGAAACGTTTTTCATTGGTAACCAGCGGACGCGCAGCGAAAGGCGCCGCCCTCGACAAATTGTGTGCAATATTGCGCGAGGTGAAAGAAGAAACCGGCATTGAGACATGTGCATCTCTTGGCTTGCTCAACGAAGAAGAGCTGCAAAAGCTTTGGGATACAGGAGCTCGCCACTATCACTGCAATTTGGAGACAGCACCGTCGTATTTCGACAAATTGTGCTCTACACACACTATTGAAGATAAACTCAACACCATACGTGCGGCTCGCAAAGTTGGTTTTGCTATCTGCTCAGGCGGCATCATAGGCATGGGCGAATCAGCCAAACAACGTGCCGAATTGGCAATCACACTTCGCGAAGCGCAGCCGGCATCAATTCCCATCAACGTGCTCTGCCCTATACCCGGCACTCCCCTAGCCGACCAAGAGCCTATCAGCGTTGACGAGATACTCGACACTGTGGCAATATTTAGATTTGCGCACCCGACAGCAGAATTGCGTTTTGCGGGAGGCCGCGCTCGTTTGCCGCGAGAGGCACAGCTTGAAGCTATGCGCATTGGCATGAATGCCGGTGTGGTTGGCGATTTGCTCACCACCGTAGGCTCTACAATTGCCGAAGACAAGAAGCTTGTTGAAGAAGCCGGATACGAATTCTAAAAAAACATTACAACAATAAAACGATAATGGAAATCACCAACGCCTTACGCAAGACCGTGCGCGGTTTGAGCGAATCGAAACACCGACGCGAACTCGGACTATTTGTAGCCGAGGGCACGAAATGCGTGCTCGACACACTTGAAGCCTTTGAGTGCAAAATGCTTTTAGCTACGCGCCAATGGATAGACTGCCACACCGAGGCTTGCAAAGGGCGCGAAGTGATTGTTGCCACTCGTGCCGATTTTGAGCGCATGAGCAACATGAGCACTCCGCCGCAAGTGATAGCCGTGTATGTGGTGCCGCAATATCAGCTTAACTGCGACGACCTCACCGGCGAGCTTGTGCTTGCGCTTGACCGCGTGCAAGACCCGGGAAATTTGGGCACTATTGTGCGCTTGGCAGACTGGATGGGCATTCACACCATACTTGCTTCGGCCGACACTGTTGACGTGTACAACCCGAAGGTGGTGCAAGCTACAATGGGCTCTATTTCGCGAGTGAAGGTGCACTATGTTGATTTGGCTGACACTTTGCGCAATTTGCGTGGAATGGGTGTTGATGTGTATGGCACATTTCTTGACGGCACATCGCTCTATGAAACTCCTCTTACCACCACAGGTGTTATTGTGATGGGCAACGAGGGAAAAGGTATCAGCGATGAGGTTGCACAGTGCGTGAGCCGACGTCTGCTTATACCCACATTCCCGGCTAATGCCGAAAGTGCCGAGTCGCTCAACGTTGCCACGGCAGCAGCCATAACCGTGTCTGAATTCAGACGCCAAACTCTCTCCGCAAATAATGGCAAAAACTAAGTATAAGTCAATATGGGGCTGCACAGCGTGTGGCAACACATCGCCAAAATGGGAGGGCAGATGCCCGGAATGTGGCGAGTGGAACACTATGGTTGAGGAGCGCGTGGCAGCATCGCCAAGCACGCGCACACGCACACCGTCGCCGGTGTCAGGGCTGCAAAAGAGCGTGCCAACACCCGTTTCACAAATTGAAGCATCAACCGAGGCACGCATACACATGCCAAGCAATGAGCTTAATCGTGTGCTTGGCGGCGGACTTGTGCCGGGGTCACTGGTGCTTATTGGTGGCGAGCCGGGCATAGGTAAGTCTACGCTTGTGCTTCAAAACACGCTCTCAATAAAAAGCAAGAAGATACTTTATGTGTCGGGCGAGGAAAGCGCATCGCAGATAAAGATGCGCGCTGACCGCATAGGCAAAGGTAGCGACAATGTTTACATTGTGTGCGAGACGTCGCTGGAAAGCATTTTTGAGCACATAAACGATGTGCAACCCGACATACTGATTATAGACTCAATACAAACCATTGCTAGCGATGCCATTGAGTCGTCGGCAGGCAGCATCAGCCAGGTGCGCGAATGTGCAGCGCAATTGCTGCAATATGCCAAAAGCACCACCACTCCGGTGATGCTCATTGGCCACATCAACAAAGAAGGCAGCCTTGCCGGACCGAAAGTGCTCGAGCATATTGTTGATGCTGTGTTGCAGTTTGAAGGCGACAGCAAATACATGTATCGCATACTTCGTGCTATAAAAAACCGATTTGGCAGCACTAGCGAATTGGGCATCTACGAGATGAATCAACGCGGCTTGCGCGAGGTTACAAATCCGTCAGAGCTACTGATGCGTCACAACAGTGCCGAGGAATTATCGGGTGTGGCAATCGGTGTGACACTCGAAGGCATACGTCCGTTTCTCATTGAGGCGCAAGCGTTGGTAAGCACGGCGGCTTACGGCACACCACAGCGCTCGGTAACGGGATTTGACTATAAGCGTATGAATATGCTTTTGGCTGTGTTGGAGAAGCGTGTGGGCTTTAAATTGGCGCAAAAAGACGTATTTCTCAATATTACCGGAGGCCTCCGTGTCACCGACCCGGCAATAGATTTGGGTGTGATTTGCGCAATACTTTCGAGCAATGTAGACATGGCGGTGCCTGATGGATGGTGCATGACCGGCGAAGTTGGTTTATCGGGAGAAATACGCCCGGTGACACGCATTGAGCAGCGCATACTTGAGGCTCAAAAGCTTGGCATGACCGATATACTTGTGCCGCATGGCAATCTCAAAGGCATAGACATCAGCAAGCTAACAATAAAAGTGCATGAGGTAGGCAAAGTTGAAGAAGCCTTCCGTGCAATGTTCGGATAACACAGCATAAATCGTTATAGATACAAAACACAAACAGCCGGGGAATGCCGCCGGCTGTTTGTGTTTTGTTTAAACGTTTTAAATAAATTAGTAATTAGTGTGTTGAGAAGATAAGATGGATTACAGACAGCTATTCAGCTACAAGCTGAGCGAGACTGTCGATAGATGGATTAGCGGCAACAACACGGCCATCGGGGCCGATTAGAAGAGTGCCGTATCCAGCAGCAAGGTGATAATCAGAATTAATTTTTTCTGCATTTTTACCTTTTGCATTAAATTGCGTTTTAGCATTGAGGTTGTCGGCAAGAACTATTTGCGAAAACAAGATGTTGTTGTCGTCAAAATTAACACCGACAAGTTTAACCTTTTCATTGCGAGGATCGTTAGAATTAACCCACGCATCATAACTGTTGCAGAGCATGCGAGATTTTGCGTCACCACTTGACCAAAACGACAAGAGCACATATTTGCCTTGATAATCAGACAAGTTAAAATTAGAGACATCGTTTTTCAAGCTTAACATCGGAGCGACATTGCCCGGCATCACACCTAAGCGTTGATCGTTAAAACCCGACATAGAAAGCAACAGAACTGATAAAAACGCAATTATCAAAAAAGTTTTCTTCATTGCGAAAAATTAAAGTTCATACTAGAGCTTCAAACGCCCAAGCCAACACGGCTACGCAGGGATGAAGCCTGCCGATTTTCGGCTATGTGCCCAACTCTTTGGGACACTGATTTTCTTCTGAAATCGCAGCAAAGTTACGACTAAAATATTGAATATCAAAATTTTAACATTTTATCACTGTAAAAATAGGTTAATTAGGCAGTCGAAAGTCCACTTATAGCGGGAGATACGGGCGATTGTTAAATTATACTAATAAAGAGATAAACACGCATGAAAATTGCACGAAAAAGTGTATTTTCGCTCATTGTTTGTTGTAAAACCAATGGATACCATAAAAGAACAAATTAGACGCATTTATTACAATGCATTTACCGACCATCCAAGTTGGAATCGTCGGTTTTTCGACCTCATATACAAAGCCGATGAAGGCATGCTTCTTACGAAGTCAGACAAACCTGTGAGTTGCTTACTATTACAGAAGTATCAATTCAAGTTTCATGGTTCACTGCTGCCGATAGCATACATATCGGGGGCGGCAACAGAGAAAGCACAGCGCGGCAATGGATATATGAGTGAATTGATGGCAGACGCTCTATCAGCATCATACAAACGTGGCGATATGCTTGCGTGTCTGATTCCGGCAACCGAAGGCTTGTTTAATTTTTACAAGAGCTTTGGCTTTGCCACTGTGTTTTATCTTGACTGTGAGCGCTACACAGCAGTGCACAAATTCAGCAAGTCGGAGCAGTTTGCTGCAGTAGAGCCGATATATGATGATTTTGCCGAGCTTGAGCAGATGCGCCAAGCAGCAGTGATGCACAGCGAGCACGACTTTGATTTGATCATGGCCGACAACTCGCACGACAACGGCGTGGTGCGCGCAGTTGCCAACACCACCGACAACACAATAGCCGCTATGGCTTTTGCCGTGAGCAATGGCAAAGAGGTTGTGGTGCGTGAGCTATTAGCTACCTCGGCAGAAGCCGCAGAGGCAGTACTTGCCGAAATAAAAGACGCTATGCCCGACTTGCCAATGCTAGTGTGGGCAATGCCAACCAAACGCGATGTGCAGCTGCAAGCGCGAGGCATGTGTCGCATCATAAATGTTGATGCTGTGCTCAGCAAGTTAGCGGCAGCAAATCCCGGCATTGAGCACGTGATGCGCGTGCACGATGATAGAATTGCCGAAAACAACGGCATTTACATCATTGCAAACGGTAAATGCGAGCACACCGACACCACAACGCGCCACATCACGCTTGAGGCAAATGTATCGACACTCACAACCATACTATTCAGTCCGGCCTCGATAGGTGAGATTTTCAAACTACCTACCAGTCGCGCCATGCTTCCGCTCATGCTTGATTAAAAAAAATATTGCATACGTATTTTGTGATTTAGAAAAAATCAGCTACATTTGTAGCAACAAATACCTTATATAATTACCTAAACACAAAACAATTACGTATGTATCGCATGATTCTTAACGAGACTTCGTATTTCGGAGCCGGCTGTCGTGCTCAAATAGCGACAGAAGTTGCCCGCCGAGGTCTCAAGAAAGCCTTTTTTGTTACTGATAAAGACTTGGTAAAATTTCATGTAGCTGACAAGATTATTGAAGTGCTTGACGCTGCAAAAATACCTTATGAGCTTTTCAGCGACGTGAAACCTAATCCCACAATCACCAACGTGCTCAACGGTGTAGTAGCCTATAAAGCATCGGGAGCAGACTTCATTATTGCTCTTGGCGGCGGCTCGTCAATTGACACAGCCAAAGGCATCGGCATAGTGGTTAACAACCCCGAATTTGCCGATGTGAAGTCACTCGAAGGTGTTGCCAACACACGCAACAAAGCCGTGCAAACGTTTGCATTGCCCACCACCGCCGGCACAGCAGCTGAAGTGACCATCAACTACGTCATCATTGATGAAGACGCTAAAAAGAAGATGGTTTGCGTTGACCCCAATGACATTCCGGCAGTAGCATTTATTGACCCGGAGTTGATGTACTCAATGCCCAAAGGCTTGACAGCAGCAACCGGCATGGATGCTCTCACCCACGCAATTGAAAGCTACATCACACCCGGAGCATGGACAATGTCTGATATGTTTGAGATTAAAGCTATAGAATTGATAGCCAAAAATCTGAAGAAGGCAGTTGACGACGGCACGGATAAAGATGCACGTCAAGCCATGTCAGAGGCTCAATACATAGCCGGCATGGGATTTAGCAACGTTGGCTTGGGCATTGTGCACTCAATGGCACACCCACTTGGTGCGCGCTACGACACACCCCATGGCGTTGCAAACGCATTGCTCCTACCCTACGTGATGGTTTACAATGCTGAGTCACCGGCAGCGCCAAAATATCGCGATATCGCTGAAGCTATGGGCGTATGCACAAAAGGCATGAGCCAAGACGAAGCAGTGAAAGCAGCCTGCGATGCTGTGCGCAATCTTGCAATCAGCGTAAACATACCGCAAAAGCTACACGAAATTGGAGTGAAAGAAGAAGACTTACATCAACTCGCCATAGATGCTTTCAATGACGTTTGCACAGGTGGCAATCCGCGCAAAACATCTATCGAAGAAATAGAAGAGCTCTACAAGATTGCATACTAACAAACTACCCCTCATAATTCGAAAAAAAGAAGTGCTGATAAACTTTATCGGCACTTCTTTTGTTAATATGCTGAATACGACAAAATACTATAAAAACACTCTAAAAAAAGTACTCTATTATGAAAAAATTGCTCTATCTATTAGTGATGGCTTTGCCGCTGGCATTTGTGTCAACGTCGTGCAATGATGACGATGATTTGCCAAATGTGGAACTGAATGTGTCATTTAGCGGCGGACAATTCGTTGAAGGCACATTATTTGTGGTGCAAGGCGACACAATTTCTATTGATTCGATAACCATCACCAACCTTGAGAAGAACAAAGCAGCAGCGATAACGTCAGCCACGTATTATTGGGACGCTGTATGCTTGGGCACATCAATAGTGCATCCATTCAAATTTCAAATTGTAACCTCTGAATCTACGCCCATTGGAGAACATTTACTGCAAATAGAGACTCCGATATTGGCAGTTGACAAGTCGGCGGCAATAGGAGTGGTGAACTACAATGTGCAAGTAGTAGCCGATTCGCTCGACATACCGGGCACTCCCGACAACGACCCGATAGTAACGGTGCCATCGCTGACGGTAAAATGATATTTCACACGTGCTAAAGCGTGAAAATATAAAAAGTTAGATTATTTGATTGATGAGGGCATGCCGCACAATTGGCATGCCTTTTTTTGCTTTATGTTTGTGCAATTCGCATTTTATTTATAATTTTGCACCTTGATAAAAATACAACATAAAATACAATGAAAATTGTAAGAACTGTTTCAGAACTTGAGAATCTGACCGCAGCAGCTCGCGCTGCCGGCAAGACTATAGGACTTGTGCCCACAATGGGCGCTCTACACAACGGCCACGTGTCGCTGATGACTCGTGCACGTGCCGAGAACGACATTGTTGTTGCAAGCGTGTTTGTAAACCCCACACAGTTTAACAATGCGACTGACTTGCAAACATATCCACGCACCGAAGAAGCAGATTGCGAAAAGCTCACCGCAGCAGGTGTTGACTACGCATTCATTCCCTCGGTAGAAGAAGTTTATCCCGAACCCGACACCCGCGTATTTGACCTTGGCGCCGTAGCAGAAGTGATGGAAGGAGCAATGCGCCCCGGACACTTCAACGGTGTGGCTCAAATAGTGAGCAAGCTCTTTAAATGGGCTAACCCCACTCGTGCATACTTTGGCGAAAAAGATTTTCAGCAAATAGCCGTAATACGTCGCATGGCACAGCTTGAAGGCTTCAATGATTTGACAATCATAGCATGCCCAATAGTGCGTGAGGCTGATGGATTGGCTTTGAGTAGCCGAAATGTGCGATTGAGTGCCGAACTTCGAGCAAAAGCTCCGGCTATACACAAAACACTTGTTGAGAGCCTCGAGTTTGCAAAGACACACAGCGTTGAGCAAACACAACAATTTGTAGTCGACAAGCTAAACGCTATTGCCGACATGGAAGTGGAATACTACACAATTGCAAATCCTATCACCATGCAAGCCATCAGCGATTGGGCGGAAGCCGAAAATCCGGTTGGTTGCATCACGGTATATTGCGGAGAAGTTCGCCTCATTGACAACATCACATATAACTTATAACCAAAGCTCATCACCACTACAAGATGAATGTTGAAGTAGTAAAAAGCAAAATCCACCGCGTAACCGTAACCGAAGCGCGTCTTGACTACATCGGAAGTATCACTATTGACGAAGATTTGCTTGACGCAGCTAATATACTAGTTGGCGAGCGCGTGTACATTGTGAATAACAACAATGGCGAGCGACTTGACACATACACCATTGCCGGCCCCAGAGGGTCAGGCGTGATATGCCTAAACGGCGCAGCAGCTCGCAAAGTGCAGCCCGGTGATATTGTCATCATCATGAGCTATGCTTCAATGCCCTTTGAAGAAGCTAAAACTTTCAAGCCGGCGGTGATTTTCCCCGACACGGCAACAAACAAACTCGTAAAATAAAAGAATAGTAAACTCACTTAAACCCCGACGATAGCGATGTTCGAAAAACTCAGTGACCGCCTTGAACGCAGTTTCAAAATACTCAAAGGCCAAGGTAAAATCACGGAAATCAACGTAGCCGAGACGCTAAAAGATGTGCGCAAAGCACTCATTGAAGCCGACGTAAACTACAAAGTTGCAAAGACCTTTGTTGACACTGTAAAACAGAAAGCACTGGGTCAAAATGTGCTCACAGCCATCAAACCAAACGAGTTGATGGTTAAGATTGTGCATGACGAGATGGCAACCCTCATGGGTGGTGAAGCAGCACCGCTCAACACCAAAGGCAAGCCTACAATCATACTCATGTCGGGTCTACAAGGTTCAGGTAAAACCACATTCACAGCAAAGCTAGCTAAGAAGCTCAAAAGCGAGCAAGCAATGCGTCCGTTGTTGGTGGCATGCGACGTATATCGTCCTGCTGCTATCGACCAATTGAAGGTGCTTGCCGAGAAAATTGAAGTTGCTGTTTACACTGAAGACGGCAACAAGAATCCGGTAGAAATTGCTAAAAATGCAATTAATTTTGCAAAACAAAATAACCATGATTTGGTGATTGTCGATACAGCCGGTCGTTTGGCAGTTGACGAGCAAATGATGGATGAGATTGAAGCTATCAAAAATGCAATCAATCCGACAGAAACATTGTTTGTTGTTGATGCAATGACAGGTCAAGATGCTGTTAACACAGCGAAAGCGTTCAACGACCGTCTTGATTTCACCGGTGTTGTACTCACCAAGCTCGATGGTGACACACGTGGTGGTGCAGCACTCTCTATTCGCACCGTAGTTACCAAGCCTATCAAGTTTGTCGGCACAGGTGAAACTATTGAGGGTATCGACGTGTTCCACCCCACCCGTATGGCTGACCGCATACTTGGCATGGGTGATATTGTTTCTCTTGTTGAAAAAGCGCAAGCTCAGTTCGACGAGAAACAAGCTAAAGAACTCGAAGAGAAATTGCGCAAAAACAAATTTGACTTCGAGGACTTCATGAAACAAATACAGCAAATCAAGAAGATGGGTAACATCAAAGATTTGGCTGCAATGATACCCGGTGTTGGTAAGGCAATCAAAGATGTTGATATTGACAATAGCGCATTCAAAAACATTGAAGCTATCATCAATTCAATGACTCCGTATGAGCGCCACAATCCGGAAATCATCAACCCCAGTCGCCGCAAACGTATTGCTGCAGGTTCAGGTACAACACTCCAAGAGGTGAATCGTCTTATCAAACAATTTGAGGACATGCGCAAAGCTATGAAACACCTCTCAGGCGCAATGAAAAATCCGGCCGCAATGATGCGCAATATGCGAAACCTAAGAAGATAG
>CAZGAN010000071.1:0-10130 GCA_964523655.1 uncultured Bacteroides sp. | reverse complement strand
TAATTTTGTGGCAATTTGTATCTTCTCAAGCATAAATCACTCTTTTATTCGGAAAATATGCATAATAATCTAATCCTATTTGCTGCTCTACTTGCCGGATGCGGGTCTATCTCGGCTCGCGATATCAAGGGACTGGTTCTCGCCGACAATGATTCATCGGCTGTGATTGGCGCCCTCTGCGAACTTAAGGTCAATAGCAGCGTTGTCGCTAAAGCTGTGACTGACAATGACGGCTCGTTCGCCATCGACGATAATTCGAAGGCTAATGCTAATCTGGTTGTCTCTATGACCGGATATAGCAATACCGAGATTTTCATACCGGCAGGCTCAAAGAACATTGATTTGGGCACTATATACATTAATAATAATGTGACTCTCGACGAACTGACAGTGACAGCTCAGCAGGTGATGCAGGGCAAGGAAGGACGCACAATTGTTATACCGTCGAGCGCTGACGTGAAGGCATCGTCAACGGCTCTCAGCCTTTTCGATAAGCTTCCCCTACCCGGCCTTGATGCTGACAGGGTGAAACGCAAAATCAGCGTTGACGGTGGTACACCGGTGATATTGATTAACGGTGTGCCGTCAGATATGACCGATTTCAACGCTCTCCAGGCTAAAAACATTGAGCGCATAGAGTATTCGCGCATCACTCCGGCGCGCTATGCCGACAAGGGATATAACGGAATGGTAAACATCATACTCAAGCAACGCAACGACGGCGGCGATGTGTACGCATGGCTGCGCGGCTGCCCCACTACTTGCTTCTTCGATGCCAACGTGAACGCTACTTATCACCAGGGGCCATCGCAATTCTCGCTATCATACAGCCCCTCGTGGCGCAACTACCAAAGTGTTTATGACAACGAAGCGCTATCGTACATCGGCAATGACTTTCGCGTAAACCTAGACGAGCGCGAGCGCAATCCGTTTAACTATTTTGATAACCCGATAAGAGCTAAATACAACTATCAGCCCAACAGCTCTACCCTATTTTCGGCAACATTTAACCTGGAAAACTATTCGAGCGCAAATCGCTCTATCGGCAAAACTATTGACTCGCTGCTCGGCGATTATGACTACAATAACAAGACAACCGACAAGACGCTAACACCGTCGCTCGACTTGTTTTTGCGTCGCGATTTCAACAATAAGAATTCATTGGAGGTTGAAGTGGTTGGCACCCTATCGTCTGACGACTACGACCGCACATTCATATACACCTACCCCGACGAAAGCAACGACACATATAAAAACAGCGTGGAAAACCGACGCCGCTCACTCATCTCGGAGGTGAGCTACATTCACTCGTTCTCTGACAAAACAACACTTAGCGCCGGCGTGCAAAACACACTCTCGCACACCACTAATACGTATCTTGCGTCAGACTACAAGCCGGTGCTCACTGAGAATAACAACTATGTTTATGCCAAACTGAGTCAGAATGTGCGCAAGGTGTACTTCTCGCTATCGACAGGCATGAAGTTGTTTTGGATGAAAAATGACCTCAACGACCGCAATTTTGTGCGCAATCTCTCGCAATTTTATATGCGCTGGAGCATCAACAACAATTGGAGTTTGCAAGGCAGCTTCAGTTACAGGCCATCAATACCGGGCATCTCTGCATTGACCGACTATACACAACAACAAACACAATACACTTTCTCTAACGGTAATCCGGATTTGCACACGTCAAACAATTTCTCGTATCAAATCATGCCGGAATACAACTACAAGAAGTTTTCAACATCGTTGTTGATAACCTATCGCGACACCCGCGACCCATATATGAACCAAACTTCATATCTTGGCGACGGCTTATTCCTCTTGCAATCAACCAACTACAACTATCAGCGTTGTCTCAGCGGCAGCTACTTCGCAAAAATCAGCAATTTGGCTGGTTTTGGTGCTCGGGCAAACATATATTTTGAGCGCTATTGGGCATCGGGCGACACTTGGAACAAGACTCTCACTTCGCTCAACGGACAAATCTCGCTGTGGTGGAGCAAAGGGCCGGTCACCATCAGCTACTGGCGCAAGTTCCCGGGCAAAGTGTTGTCAGGATACAGAGTGAGCAAAGACGAAAACGGTGATGGATTTGACATTGAATATAAGCCCAACAGTCATTGGACTCTCACTGGAGGCTGGTGGTATATGTTTGAGAAGAAAGGTACCAAATACCCGTCATGGAGCTACTCGCAAGTGAATCCATACACTCATGAGCGCTACATTAAAGACAACGGCAACATGATTGTGCTATCAGTTAGCTACTCTCTCGACTTTGGCACACTGTTCAGAACCAGCCGCCGTAACCTCAATAACTCCGACTCCGGCTCTTCTCTATTCAAGAACTAATCACTTACAACACATATCTATAAAGCGGCAGCCCGGGGCAAAAGCCTCGGGCTGCGTATATTATCAGCTGAATGACGGTGATTAACCGAGATATGACTTGAGAAGTTCGCTCTTAGAGCCTTTGAGGCGGTTGATAGCCTTCTCTTTGATTTGGCGCACGCGCTCACGTGTGAGGTCAAATTTGGCGCCGATTTCTTCGAGAGTCATTTCTTGACAGCCTATGCCGAAAAACATTTTGATGATTTCGCGCTCGCGCTCGTGGAGCTGCATGAGCACACGGTCAACCTCGCGAGCCAGCGACTCTTGAGTGAGGAGTGCATCAGTGCCGGGGGCATCGTCGTTTGTCATAACATCGAGCAAAGAGTTGTCTTCGCCTTCAACAAACGGAGCATCCATTGAAATGTGACGGCCTGACACTTTGAGAGAGTCAGCAACTTTGTCGACGGGCACATCGAGTTCGTTAGCGAGCTCTTCGGCAGACGGACGACGTTGGTTCTCTTGTTCGAATTTTGAGAGAGCTTTAGTGATTTTGTTGAGTGAGCCCACCTGGTTGAGAGGGAGGCGCACAATGCGGCTTTGCTCAGCGAGAGCTTGGAGAATTGATTGACGAATCCACCACACAGCGTATGAAATGAATTTAAAGCCGCGAGTTTCATCAAATTTGCGAGCAGCTTTGATGAGACCAAGGTTGCCTTCGTTGATAAGGTCGGGCAAAGAAAGACCTTGGTTTTGATATTGTTTGGCAACAGAAACCACGAAACGGAGGTTTGCTTTAGTTAGTTTGTCGAGAGCACGCTCATCTCCTTCGCGGATGCGTTGAGCCAATTCTACTTCTTCTTCAACAGTAATAAGTTCCTCGCGTCCGATTTCTTGCAAATATTTGTCAAGAGATGCGCTTTCGCGGTTAGTGATTGATTTATTAATCTTTAGTTGCCTCATAAATGTGACTTACCTTAGGTTTAATTTTTGACTGAAAAACGTGCAAAGTTACGAAAAAAATCGCTTATACACAAATTGAGAGGCGACATCGGCCCAAATCGGCAATGCATGCAAAAGGGCCAACCTGCACAGGCTGACCCTTTTAGAGCAATTTGTACTTAACGTTATTGATTTTTATCTTTATCATTAAGGCTTTCACGCTTTTTGAGCGTGAAGTGTAGAAGCGTAATTATTGCAATGCATACAATGATTATGCCGAAATATTGCAAAGCGGATGTTTGTCCCGAAGCATATCCGGGCCATCCAACGTAAGCCATAACTACCAGGTAAATAGCTAGCAGAATGGGAATGATTGTAGATCGTTTTGCTTTTTTCATCGACATGTTAAAAAAGGTAGGAGAGAGTAATTAGGATAAGTTAGTTTTGGTGTGCTACTTCTTCTGTATTATTTTCTTCTTCGTGTTTTTGAATGTACGGCGACTCACCGGGGTGGAAAGCGCCGCTACGCATGTAACGGTAGAGTTTCAAGCAAGCCCACGCATCAATGGCAGCGTAAATTTGTTGTTGCTCAGTCAGCGTGTCCGACTCCCAGTTTGTGAGACGTTGGCTTTTAGAAATACGTTCACCGAAAACAATAGCATAAACTTTTTGCAAAGAGATGTCGGCAATGTGGAAAGTGCGGGCATAATCTTGCAGGTCAAGGAAACCGGCCGGTTCAATTTCGCCACGACGGCGAAGTGCATTGAAATCATCGTGCACAGACAGGCCGACTTTGATAATTTCAGGATTTTCGAGAAGTGGACGCACCATCTCAAACAATCCGTCTTTGTTCAAACGGAATAGGAAACAGTGATCGCCGGTAGAAAGCTGCAGCAGCGCTACTTTGTGTTGCTTTCCACCCCGCTGGAAAGTTGGTTTTGTTTCGGTGTCAAAACCGATGTGCGTGCATTTGTTGAGTGCTCGTAGGGCCATCTTTGCCTTGGCGGCGGTGTCGACCACTGTCACTGCTTCTATGCCCCCGGGGTATTCCACCACGGGCATCTGAGCAACTTGCTCTTTTGTGATTGCTATACTCAACTCTGTTTCCATACTGCAAAGTTACGAAAACTCTGCTATTTTTACAAATATGTTACAACTTTATAACTCTAGCTGCTATTATGACCGTCAAGGGCCATAATAGCAGGCGATAGATTTAGAACTTATAAGTCACGCCAAATAAGCCGTGAATGCCTTGATTTTGAAGCTCTGAAGTGAGATTCCAGTGGTAGCTAAGCAAGTTTTCAACGTTAACGAAGGCACTGAAAGCATCGGTGATGCGATAGCGTGCGCTAATGTCGAGACTGTTTGCTTTGCCAAGGCTTTCTTCTTCGATGCTCCAATAAGCGATGTCAGCAGCGCCGATGGTTTGTGCTTTTGTTGTTGCAGCAAAGAGATGACGGCTGGTGCGAAGGTTCCAATCAACATTGATGTCGAGAGGCTTGATTGGAGACACGGTGAAACCGGCATTAATGACCCAACGAGCATTGTCGCGCCATTTGTAGTAGCCTTTTTCTTCGCCGGTGGGAGCGCCTTCGGCTTGAGCATGGATTTTGAATACGTCGTTATATTGCCAGCCAATGCGAGCGCCATATCTGAATCCTTTCACTGTGGTGGGCAAGAAAAATTCGAGAGCACGGTTTGCATACTCAAACGATGCGGGCATGAGCCAGTTTTTAGCTTGACTGTAGCCGAGCCAAAGCTCAGCAGTGAATCCGCTAACCGGGCCTACGTTGATGCCAACCTTAGCATCGAAAGGCACTTCACTGCGCTCATAAGAGTATGCGCTCGACATGAATTGCGAATCGTCATAGAGCTCGGCAAGAGAGTTTAATTCTTTGCCGCCGTCAACTTTAGCGTAGATTGCGAACTGAGAAGTTGCGGCATAAGCCAATTTAACATCGGGTGAGAAGTAGATGCCGGTGCGTTCGCCGCCGGTGCTGAGGTCAACTTTCACGCCAAGGTCAGCAGAGAAATTGCCGTTATTATAAGTGTAATGCGGTTTCAGCGAAGTGATGCCAAGAGTTGCAGAGCCAAAATCAACGAGGTTTGGAATAGCTAATGCGTTTTGCACAGTTGGCACCGGATAGCGCAAAGCATTGAGATTTTGGAAGCGGGCGTCAACGTCAAGGCCTATGCTTTGTTCGTCAAACTCTTTATCAATGCTGCCATTGATGCCGAAGATGAATTCGTGCACAGGGTCAGGAGTTGAAGCACTCCAGTTGCCAATCACGCAATCGGTGGGTAGTGATTTGCCAAAGCCGAAATAGTTTGCAGTCAAACCAACATGCCAAGGCAGGCTATGAGATTTAGCTTGCCAATTGATGCCGAAATCAACTTTGTTAGTATTTTGGGTGAAACCGTTATCGAGATTTGGTTGTGTGGTGTAGTCGTGGGTATAGTCGAAATCAATGCCAAGCAAGCCAATGCGGAAGTCGTGTTCGAACTCAGCGCCAAGAGTGAAAGTGTGGCGTTTGAGAGTCCACTTTTGCACACCGTCAACGCTATTCACACCGTTAATAATGCCTAGGTCGGCAGAGACTTGACGCTCCGATTTGTAGCTATTGCCATCATACTGCAACCAGGCACCGAGTTTTGTGTGCTCAGTGTTCACAAAGCGATAGCCGAGTGATGCGCCGAGGTTGAAAGCGGGGAAATAGCCAAGAGCAGCATATCCGCGATAAGGTGACACAGCGAAAGTGTCGGCGTAAGCAGCCGGCTCAAGCATAGCGAGCTGGCAATTGAGTTTGCCGGTGCCGGTGTATTCGCTAAGCAACAATTTACGTTTTTCAACTTTAGGCGACAAAATAGAAGGAGAGACGGTAGAGAGACGAGTTGCAGCACGCACAGCGGGCTCAACTTCGCGCTCAATAATAACGTCTTTTTTGAGGTCTTGCGCCATCGTCGGAGTTGCTGAAGCGAGAACAGCAGCTGAGAGAAGCGAAATATATAATTTATTGTTCATAACTTATGCTAGGTTTATTTTTTAAGACGTTCGTCAATCATTGTGAAAATGTCGGCTTCGGTGCCGGGATAGTTTTCTTTCAAAGCTTTCAGATACTCGTTAGCCTCGTAAGTTTTGCCTTGTTTGCGATACACATCGCTGAGCACAATAAATCCGCGGCCCAACCAATAGGTGTGGGGAGTGCCCGAGTTGATGAAAGTTTCAGCCACTTTAGCAGCCTCCGATGTATTGCCTTTGTCGAGCAAAGCTTGGGCGAGATAAACGGCAGATTTAGCGCCGTAAAGATCGTCGGTGAGCGATGCCAACGGAGTCCATGTGCTGATGGCAGCAGAAGTGTTTCCTTTGAGTTGTTGAGCCATGCCGCGAGAGAAAGAAGCCTCGGTTTTGTCTTCAGAGCCAAGAGTTGACGAAGAGAGCACAGCATCGGCAGCGGTGAGGAGCTCGTCGGCACGACCGAGGTCACGAGCTACGCGCATGATGCCCATGCGAGCTTCATTGACGTCAGCCGGAGTTGACGCACGGCGTTCAAGTTCTTTCCATGATTTGAGAGCTTCTTCGCCCATGCCACGGCTGTATTCAACTTCAGCCTTGATAGCGTAAGCATCAACGGCAGCGCTATTGTCAGGCCAGTTTTCAATTATGTGGCAAGCGTAGTTGTATGATTTGGTAGTGTCGTCGGCATTGTCAGCAGCCTCCATGAGGTAAGCATAAGCTTGAACTGCATATTTGCCGTTAGGATATTTTTTAACGTACTCTTCGAGACGTGTTGTTGCATTGTTATCGAGATAAGCTTGCTCACCGGCATTGTAAGCGAGTTTTTCAGCCTCGTTAGCATCAATTTTGGGAGCATTGTCGATTTTGTTGAGGAATGCGATATGCTCATCAAGAGTACCATCGGCAGCAGCCATACGTTTCAGAGTTTCAGCAGCTTGGGCAGCTTCATCACTGGTGGGATAGTTTGTGATGATTTCACGATAGGTTGAAATTGCATCCGAACGGCGGCCGGCATCTTCGTAAGTCAAAGCTAATTGCAAATAAGCTTGACGGCCTTGTGTGGTGTTCGGATAATTGCTGATTAGACGTTTGTAGGTTGTCACCGCGCCGTTGGTGTTTCCGGTGCGAAGTTGAGCTTCGGTCATTTCAAGCATGGCGTCGGGGAGCAACGACGATGTTGGGAATTCTTTTTCCAACGACTCAAGGCCCGACAATTTGCCGCTGAAATTTCCGGCATATCCTTGCATCATGGCTTTCTGGAAGAGAGCATAGTCGCCTGATGAAGGTTGAAGTGCATAAGCTTTGTCGTAGGCAGTTGAAGCTTGCGACCAATCTTTTTGGTAGTAGTAGCAGTCGCCAAGGCGAGTCCAAGCATCGGCTTGCACATCAGTGCCAAGGTTGCCGGGAGCATTGATCACGCTCTTGAAGTTTGTGGCTGCAGAGCTCCATTTTTTGAGAGCCATGTTTGTGTAGCCGAGGTCATATTGAGCAACTGCGCGGTTGTTGGCATCAGCGCCTGAGCTTGCCACATAAGTGTTAAGTTCGCTGGCAGCATTTGTGTAGTCGCCGGTGCGATAAAGAGCTTCACCAAGAGAAAGGTGAGTTTCACGAGCCACGTTGCTGTTATAGCTACTGAGCTTTTTAGCTTCAGTTAGCTGTGTCACTGCTTGCTCAGCATTGCCTGACGCGAGGTTGCGAGAGCCCAAAGTGTAGAGCACTTGTTGTTTTGCAGCGAGGATGGCTGATGATGGATTTTTTGTGCGGTTGATTGAAGCGAGGGCAGCTTCGTAGTTATTATCGGTTAGATAACCTGATATGATATATTGACGCACATCGTCAGCATATTTGCTGTTTGGATAGCGTTGCACAAATTCTTCGAATGTGTTGACTGATGAGCCAAACGGCACATTACCACCGGCATATTTTGCAACGGCATAGTTGTAAAATGCTGTTTCGCGTGCCGAATCGTCGTAGTTCATCTTGAGAGCACGGTCAAATGCCATAATAGCACCGTCAGTATCGCCGAGTTTCATGAGCGCTTGACCGAGGTAAACGTAAGCATTTTGACCCATTGATGAGTCGTCGTCGGTTACAGGGCGCAAAGTGTTTACTGCATCGCGGTAGTCACCGTTGTTGTACTCACTGAGGCCCAAGATGTAGAGCGAAGAGAGCATTGGTGTTTCTGTTGCAGAAACATATTTGCGCAAGTAAGGAATAGCGTCTGATGAATTACCAAGTTGATATAAACTTTCGCCGGCAACACGATTTGCTTCGGCAGTGAATTCGGTTTCAATGTCGTTGCGACGTAGCACGTTTTTAGCTGTTGACAAAGCGCGGTCATAATCGCCTTCAACGTAGTATATTTGGCTTAAGTAGTAGTCAGCCATGCAACCGGGCTGAGTGCTCTTGTTGACGTTTGCAAAGATTTGCTTGGCTTGGCGGTAATCGCCGCGAGCATAAGCAATGTATCCTTTATAGAATTGAGCGGCATCGGCATAAGTTTTAGAGCCTGACAATTTGTTGAACTCAGCGAGAGCTTCGTCGTAGTCGGCAAGCTTCATGTAGCAGTATCCGGTGCGGTAGTATAAGTCGTATTTACGGTCTTGAGTGGGGAGAGCCTCAGCATCCACGCTTTTGTAGATTTGCAGTGCTTCGGCATAGTTGCGTTCGAACACACAGTCGCCAACGCTCATGAGCACATCAGTGCGGCGAGTTGACTCGGGCCAGTTTTTAAGCCAGCTGCGCAACATTTCTTCGGCATTTTCGTCACCGAGATTGAAAGCAGACATAGCTTCGCAATATTCGAGTTGCTCGCGTTCGGCATCAGTGAGGTCGCGTGATTCAGCAGCGTGGCGCAATTGGTGTATTGTGCCAACAAAATTCTGATCATTATACATCGCCTTACCTCGAGCGAAAAAGCCCTTAGGCTCAGGCGAATTAATTTGCGCGGCGGCACACAAAGCTGTAGCCGCTGCAACAACAGTGAACAATTTTCGTTTATTCATAGAAGTTTATGATTTTTAGGCTACAAAGATAGCTCAAAATGAGCTAAAAACAAAATTTTTGAGAGCGATATAGGAGTTATAGGAGGCTGCGCCGTTAAGCTAACGCTTTCATCGTGTTTATTTTTTGAAGGCGTTTTTGACTATTGAGCCAATGGTGTCGGCTGACACGGTGTCAGTAATGGTAGTTTTTTGTGGAGTAATCGTAGTTTTTGGGGTTTGTTTTACGGATGTCGAAGCTGGGGTCGGAGCAGGTGTGGGCGCCGGGGTTGTGACCGGTTCGGGAATCGGTGTGGGAGTCGGTTTTGGTTTTTGGGGCACCGGGTTGGCGGCTGCCAATTCGGGCACACGTCCTATGCTGCGAAAGTGATCAACGTAATATTTAAGGTCAAGGTTATCTTCAACTACGCCACGGCTCGATGATGCGTGTATCATGCGACCGTCGCCAACATACATGCCCACGTGCGCAATCTTACCACTTGAGTTGTTTGACGAGAAAAAAATAATGTCGCCAACCGAGATGTGATCGCGGTCAACCTCGAGGCAGTGGTTACGCTGGTCTTTAGTGGTGCGCGGTATGTTGACATCGACAGCCGATTTAAATACTTCCATCAAAAATCCGGAGCAGTCAGCACCTTCACGCGAATGTCCACCGTATTTGTAGGGAGTGCCAATCCACGAACGAGCCTCAAGAACGAGCGCATTTGCCACAGCTGTTGGAGTTTCATTGTGGTTTTTAGATGAGTGATTACGTTTGTCAACGTTTTCAATAGGCGACGATTGAGCGGTCTTCACATTTTTCTTTGATGAGCCGCACGAAGCCATACCCACAGCCAAAA
>CAZGAN010000070.1:0-10234 GCA_964523655.1 uncultured Bacteroides sp. | reverse complement strand
GCCTGCGCCGCTGCTACGCGCGCAATGGGAACGCGGTAGGGTGAGCAGCTAACGTAGTTCATGCCGAGTTTTGCACAGAACTTAACTGATGATGGTTCGCCGCCGTGTTCGCCGCAAATACCAACTTTAAGTTCGGGTTTAACTGAGCGGCCTTTTTCTACGCCCATGCGAACCAATTGTCCAACACCTTCTTGGTCGAGTACTTCAAATGGATCGGTTTTGATGATACCGTGCTCTTTGTAGAATTTCAAGAATTTTGGAGCGTCATCGCGAGAGAATCCAAATGTCATTTGGGTGAGGTCATTTGTTCCGAATGAGAAGAAGTCGGCCACTGTTGCAATTTCGTTAGCAGTGAGGGCAGCGCGTGGAACTTCAATCATTGTGCCAACGCGATAGGGGATTGATTCTCCTTTTTCAGCGAAGACAGTTGCTGCTGTTTCGTTGATAACGTTTGCTTGGTGTTGAATTTCTTTAAGTGAACCAACAAGAGGTATCATAATTTCGGGATGAACATCAATGCCGCGGTTTTTGCAAGCTAAAGCTGCTTCAATGATAGCGCGTGTTTGCATTTCTGTGATTTCGGGGTATGTGATACCTAGACGGCAACCGCGGTGTCCGAGCATGGGGTTGAATTCTTCTAGGCTATCTACTTTTGCTTTCACTTCTGCAAGTGTGATGCCCATTTCGTCAGCGAGGTCTTTTTGTGTTGCTGTCTGGTGGGGTACAAATTCGTGCAATGGGGGATCGAGCAGACGGATTGTTACGCCAAAACCATCCATGGCTTCGAAGATGCCTTCAAAGTCGCTACGTTGCATGGGTAGTAGTTTTGCAAGGGCGATGCGACGGCCTTCTTCGTCTGAAGCAAGAATCATTTCGCGAACGCTCTTGATGCGATCGCCTTCGAAGAACATGTGTTCTGTGCGGCAAAGGCCGATGCCTTGAGCACCGAAGTGGCGAGCTTGTTTTGCGTCGCGAGGAGAATCTGCATTTGTGCGGACAAGTGTTTTTGTATATTTAGCAGCGAGGTTCATGATTGCGCCAAAGTCGCCACCGAGTTCGGGTTCAGTTGTGGGAACTTGTCCATCGTAAACTTCACCGGTAGATCCGTTGAGTGAGATCCAGTCACCTTCTTTATAGGTTTTGCCGCCCATTTCAACGGTCTTTTCTTTGTAGTCAACTTTGATTTCTCCGGCACCTGATACGCAGCATTTACCCATGCCACGAGCAACAACTGCAGCGTGTGATGTCATACCGCCACGCATTGTGAGAATACCTTGAGCTACTGCCATACCGCGAAGGTCTTCGGGTGATGTTTCTATGCGCACGAGCACAACTTTCTTTTTCTTTTCTGCCCATGCTTCAGCGTCGTCGGCTGAGAATACGATTTGACCTGCAGCTGCACCGGGAGATGCGGGAAGACCTTTGGCTGCAACTTTAGCGCGTTTGAGGGCTGATTTGTCAAATACGGGGTGGAGAAGTTCATCAAGTTTTTGGGGTTCCATGCGAAGAAGCACTGTTTTTTCATCAATTTCGCCTGCACGGAGAAGGTCCATGGCTATTTTAACCATTGCAGCACCTGTGCGTTTTCCGTTACGAGTTTGAAGCATCCACAATTTGCCGTCTTGGATTGTGAATTCCATGTCTTGCATGTCTTTGTAGTTGTCTTCAAGACGGTTTGCAATAGCTATAAGCTCGGCGGCGCATTGTGGCATTGATTCTTCTAGTGAGGGATATTTTGATGCGCGAACTTCTTCGCTAATGCCTTGTAGTGCAGCCCAACGTTTTGAACCTTCAACTGTGATTTGTTGAGGGGTACGGATACCGGCAACAACATCTTCGCCTTGAGCGTTGATGAGATATTCGCCGTTGAATATATTTTCACCTGTAGCAGCATCGCGAGAGAATGCAACACCTGTAGCTGAGTTTTCACCCATATTACCGTAAACCATAGCTTGTACGTTTACGGCGGTGCCCCATTCTTCAGGAATTTGGTTCATGCGACGATAGATGATAGCGCGTTCGTTCATCCAGCTATCGAATACAGCGCAGATGCCGCCCCAAAGTTGTTCCCATGCTGAATCGGGGAAGTCTTTTCCTGTGAAGTCTTTGACTGCTGCTTTGAAGAGTTTAACAAGTTGTTTGAGGTCATCAACGTCGAGCTCGGTGTCGAGTTTAACGCCTTTGGCTTCTTTAACTTTGTCCATAATTTCTTCAAACGGATCAATATCTGTTTTGCTTTTTGGTTTCATGCCAAGAACAACATCGCCATACATTTGCACGAAACGACGGTAGCTATCCCATGCGAAGCGAGGATTGCCGCTCTTTTCTGCAAGAGATGCAACTGTGTCATCGTTCATGCCTAAATTGAGCACGGTGTCCATCATGCCTGGCATTGATGCGCGTGCGCCTGAACGTACTGAAACTAAAAGAGGATTTGTGGGATCGTTGAATTTTTTGCCTGTGAGTGTCTCAACGTGTACAATAGCTTTTTCTACATCTTCTTTGATGCGTTTTACTACTTCGTCTTTTCCACATTGTGTGTATTCGGTGCAGACTTCAGTTGTGATTGTAAAACCGGGAGGTACCGGCATGCCTAGGTGGTTCATTTCAGCGAGGTTTGCGCCTTTACCTCCAAGTAGGTTGCGCATTTGAGCATTTCCTTCAGCTTTTCCATCGCCGAATGTATAAACTCTTTTCATTTTAAGGTATTATTTATATTAAGTTAGACTTATATTGATTTCAAGATAGGAGTAAATTTTAAGGATATAAAATTTAGCACGGTGTCAAGAGCTATCCAATGGTTAAAAAATGAAAATAAGGTTAACCCGATTTGGTCAGAAGATTGACAACGCAAATTTAAAAAATTAAAATGAAAATAAGAATATTTTGCCCCCAAAAACATTAATTTTTATCATAAAAGCACGTTTTTTTTCAATATTTTTTCGCAACCACAAAAATATTGCTATATTTGCATGTTGTTAAACATATTTGTGCGACATAGTATTTATTTCTTATGTTAAAGACCACCATAGAAAAAGTAATCAATGAAGACTTGTCTGCTATTTGGACAGTGCTTGATACTGATGAACGTCGACTAATAGCCGATAACTTCGTTGTGCATAATTTCAAAAAAAACCAAATCATATATTCTCAAGGCGAAGAAGCCGAGAATCTTTGGTGCTTGCTTAAAGGAAAAGTTAAAATATATAAAGATGGCATTGGCGGCCGACAACAAATCATTCGTCTATATCGTCCGGTGCAATATTTCGGATATCGTGCTTCGTTTGCTGAAGAGCCCCACATGTCAAGCGCTTGCGCTTTTGAAGCCTCAACTCTTGGCTCACTCCCGATGGCATTGGTCAAAGATATGATCAATAATAATATGAAGTTGGCTTGGTTTTTCATACAGGAACTATCGCACAATCTTGGTGGCTCTGATACTCGCATAGTAAACTTGACACAAAAACATATACGCGGACGTTTGGCTGAAGCGCTGATCGTTTTACGTGACAATTATGGTTATGAAGACGACAATGCCACTATAAAAATATATATGTCGCGTGAAGACTTGGCTAACTTGTCAAATATGACAACCTCTAATGCAATACGAACTTTGTCTACATTCGTTAGCGAGAAAATATTGCTTGTTGACGGCCGACGCATAAAGATTATTAACGAGCCGATGTTGCGCAAAATAAGCAAGTTCGGCTAATCAATATAGGTACACTCTAAATATAAGTATTAACGAGAGGTGTATTATTAGTTTTGGGAATTTTAAGGTATAGGATTATTTTATAAACCTAAGATTTGTCTTATTATTTTGCCGCTGGAGGTTCGTTTTACGTCCTCCACGGCAAATATTTTTTTGGGCATAGTGCGATGATCGAGCTCATTTTCTAAAATTTTGCCAATGCGTTTAGCATCATCTGCCGTAGTTTTTATGGTCATCACTATTTGTTGCCCCCATTTTTCATCAGGTATTCCGGTTACAAAAAACACATAGTCATCTCCAATGATTTCTGCAATTTGTTTTTCTAGAATTTCGGGATGCACCTTAAGCCCACCTGTATTGATAACGTTGTCATATCTCCCCAACCATGTAAACGATGTGCTGTTGTGAAGTTTCACAACATCGTTTGTGACAACACGCTTAATAGACATGTACGGCACATTCACAACAAGGCAATCTCTATCGTCAACGTCAAACGATGCTCCTGTTATTGCCGTGAAATAATCGTCTTTTATATGTTTAAGCGCAACATGGCTACACGTCTCTGTCATGCCGTATGTTTCATACGCGTTAAAACCACCGGCAATTAGTTGTTTGCGACGCTCATTTGATAGGGGGGCACCACCGATTATTATATTGCGTATGCTTTCACTCAGAGAGGGCTGTTGCAGTAAACTGTCAACTTGCGACGGCACTATAGCCAATAAATCAACACCTCCCTCAATAGAAAGTGTGTTTGATGGCTTTTGCAACACTAGCTTTGCTCCTGACTCAAGAGCACGTACTGCCATCATTTTCCCGGCTATATAATCTAATGACAACGGACACACCAAAACAGCATCGCTTGTTATATTGAAAAATTTGTTTGTGGCACGAGCTGACGCACACATATCAGCTTTCAATAATCTAATTTCTTTTGGCGTTCCTGTAGATCCTGATGTATGTGCAATCATGTAATTGCTTTCTGATTGCCATTCTTTGCAAAAATCGGTGTAAGTTGTCATCTATTATATATTTGTGGTGCGTTATTGTATTTTTTCAATTGGAATAAATGGAATCCTATTCAGCGGAAGCATTGCGTTTATTAGCGCAATATGCGTATATCGCTTGATGTCTTCAACTCTAATTGATGACTCCATGATAGTTGCAGATCGCAACAAGTTCGCTCGCATTGTACCGGGAAGAAGGTATGTATCAGGTGTCACAAAACGTTTGCCGTCAGTGAACACCACATTTGAAAATGAAGTGTCTGTGACATGTCCGTTCTGAATAATCAATATTTCGTCGCAGTCTCCGCGATTTTCAATAAGACTCGTTAGCGCAGATCGGTCTGCGTATTTGAGGTGATAATCTAGCTTCTCGTTTACTTCAACCAATTTGAGTGACTCGATTTGCCGAGGCTTGTAATCACTAAACTCAATTGACTGGATGTTCTCTCCATATAAAATCCTACATTTTTCTGCGTCATTAGGTATGACGACACTATCTAATTCGTCGAGTTCGGGGTCATGCCCATATACCTCGTTTATAGTGTTGCGCATACGATTTAAATGGCCATTCAAATTCACGATTTCGCCATCAATCACACGCATTGTCTCTATAAAAAGTAAGTCCTTCATTTTATTGGTAAGTAAATTTTTTGTAACACTTCGTTATACTCATCTTCCGCACTACTGTTCACCGTTATGCCTCCGCCACTGTGAAAGTATAGCTTGCCATCTTCATTAGCAATACATCTTATCATGACAGCTGTGTCTAGGCTTCTGCCATCATAATAGCCCCAAACTCCTGTGTACCATCCGCGTGGCGATTGTTCGGCACTAGCAATTAGTTTTACCGTTGCCGGTTTGGGGGCACCACAAATAGATCCGGCTGGCAATAGTTTGCAGATAATGTCGCCAATTTCGCTATGCCAATCAGTAGTTAAATCTCCAGCAATTTCAGAACTTGTTTGTAAAATCTCACCGCTTTGAGTCTTGATGCGATCAACATATCTAAAACGGTTTACTCTAACATTATCTGAAACCATGCTCAAATCATTGCGCAAAAGATCAACTATTGTATTGTGCTCGCATTTTTCTTTATAATCGTTAAATAAAAGATTCTCTGCATCGGCAAGTGATGCATCAATCGTTCCTTTCATGGGATATGCATAGATGTGATCATGCATTATTCTTATAAATCTTTCTGGTGAAAAGCATACAAATTCATCCGGAATTAAAAATTTATATTTTGCTTCACACAAAGAAAAAATTTCATCGAACGACAAGTTGCAATTCACTTCAACTCCAACCGTGAGATTCGTTAGAAAACTATCGCCGTGGGTGAGCCCATGCTGCACCACATCAAATTTCTGTGCATATTCTTCAAATGTAGGTGCGTGAATTATCTCAATTCGAGGAGTATTCACTTCTTTATACACAGACGTATTCACATTGTTTGCTTCTTCAGTGGCCCAACTCACTTCTTTGCAATTTAACGGGTCATCAAAAAACAAACATTGTTGCATGTTATAGTCTATAGCAAAAACAAATGGCTTGCGCAAATTGCCAAACTCATTCATTAATGTACGTAGTGTTGAAACGTCTATTCGCATCTGTTACATTTTAGACTGCAAATTTACTGCTTTATTGTGAGGATATGAAGATAAAATGACGTAACTTCGCATAAAATTTCATAAGCATGCGAATTCTAATAATAGATAACTACGATTCATTTGTGTATAACATAGTTCAACTTGTTCGTCAAATAGATGGAGTTAGTGTTGATATTATACGCAACGATGATGATAGATTGAACAATATTGCCGGATATGATGCAATAATTATATCTCCCGGACCGGATGTGCCTGATGCTGCCGGTTTGCTTATGAAAGTTATTGAGAAGAATCATACTCGCGTTCCAATGTTAGGTGTATGCCTTGGTTTCCAAGCTTTAGCTCAATTTTTTGGCGCAAAGTTGACGAACTTGAATCGTCCGTTACATGGACACGAGTCGCATCTAACACAGGTTGATGACTCTGATGTGTTGTATAAATCTATCCCTCAGCCAATAACTGTGGGCCATTATCATTCGTGGATTGTTGAGCCTGGCTCATTGCCTAACTGTCTCCACGCTACAGCATTCGATGATTGCGGCAATTTAATGTCGTTTTCTCATCGCACACTCCCAATATATGGAGTGCAGTATCATCCCGAAAGCATTATCACTACTTACGGACGTGATATAATTGAAAACTTTATCAAATCAATATAAGTGTTAGCATGAATAACTTTAAATCTCGTTGCTGTGCAGCTTTAGCACCGCTGCTTTTAACACCAATTACTGTGTTATCTGCCGAAAATAGACCAAATATCATTCTGTTTATGGTTGATGATATGGGATGGCAAGATACATCTGTGCCTTTTTGGACACAACGCACACATTTAAACGATATTTATCATACTCCCAATATGGAGCGACTAGCTGCACAAGGCACAATGTTCACGCAAGCTTATGCTTCAGCAATAAGTTCTCCGTCACGTTGTAGCTTGCTCACCGGCGTTAATGCTCCGCGTCATCGTGTCACCAATTGGACTCTTGAAAAGGGCGTATCAACCGACACCCCTCATGCCACACTGACTCCTCCTGATTGGAATGTAAACGGCATCAGTCAAGTTAAAGGCACAGATCACACCTTTGTTGCTACCTCGTTTGTGCAAATACTTAAAGATAACGGCTATCACACCATACATTGTGGTAAAGCTCATTTCGGCGCTCTCGACACTCCGGGCGAAGACCCTCATCATTTTGGCTTTGAAGTTAATATAAGTGGTCATGCTGCCGGCGGATTGGCAAGCTACCTGGGTGAACAAAATTATGGCAACACATCTGATGGTAAAAATCAATCACTGTTCGCTGTACCGGGATTGGAAAAATATTGGGGCACGAACACATTTGTCACCGAAGCTCTAACTCTTGAGGCAATAAAAGCGCTCAATAAAGCAAAAAAATATAATCAACCATTCTTTCTGTACATGTCACACTATGCTGTGCATATACCATTCGACCGAGATATGCGCTTTTATCAGTCGTATATAGACAGAGGATTAACTCCGCATGAAGCGGCCTATGCTTCACTCATTGAAGGCATGGACAAAAGTCTTGGTGATATCATGAATTGGCTTGATGCTAACGATGAATCAAACAATACAATCATCATATTTATGAGCGACAATGGAGGCTTTGCAACCTCAAATGCATGGCGCGATGGTGAGCTTTATGTGCAAAACTACCCATTAAATAGTGGCAAAGGTTCTCTGTATGAAGGCGGTATACGTGAGCCGATGATAGTTAGTTGGCATGGTGTAACCGAGCCAAACACTCGCTGCAATGATATAGTTGAAATTGAGGATTTCTTCCCAACTATTCTTGAAATGGCGCAGATTGATAGCTACAACACTGTGCAAACCATTGATGGACGTAGTTTTGTGCCAGAATTACGTGGTCAACATCGCAATGATGTGCGTACTCTCTACTGGAATTTTCCGAATAATTGGGGAAATGATGGCCCAGGCATAAACTTTAATTGCGCTATACGACAAGGCGATTGGAAGCTTATCTATTACTATGAAACCGGAGCTAAAGAACTGTTCGATTTAGCACACGATATTGGTGAGAAAAATAATATAGCCTCAAAATATCCGCAACTCACAGCGCAACTATCATCGCAGTTAGGCGAATACTTACGAGGTTGCGGTGCGCAACGTCCTACTGTCACTGCAACATCGCAACCTTGTCCGTGGCCCGATGAATAGACGTTACATCTTATATCCGGGCTGTTTTATCAATTTATCCATGTTTGGCGATATTTCTTTATCCCAAACGTCAACTTTCCAGCGTTCAGCCGGTACTTCAGTGTAATTTATAGATATGTCACCGAAATTGGCTTTGAGATGCTCTTGTGCCAATTTAGTTAAATCGCTGATAAAATTATCCAGCTCTTCAGCTGTGAGGTGTTTCGGATAACATTTAATGTCAATGTGTGGCATAATTTAAATTTATAGTGGTTCAACATGTGCTTAAATAACACGATAATCTTCTATTTGTTCAAATAATAAAGAGCAGCCCGCGTTTGCGAGTTGCTCTTTATTATTTAGTAGGGTGGGCAAGTCATTGACTTGCTGCATAATTATTCAGCTTGTTCTTTGAGTATCTCAAGCATCTTGATTGCTGATACAGGGATACGAGTGCCGGGGCCAAAGATTGCTGCTACACCTGCCTTGTAAAGGAAGTCATAGTCTTGAGCGGGGATTACACCTCCGGCTGTTACCATGATATCCTCACGGCCAAGTTTCTTGAGCTCGGCAATTACCTGCGGAATAAGAGTCTTGTGACCGGCAGCAAGCGATGATACACCAAGAATGTGCACGTCGTTTTCTACTGCTTGACGAGCTGCTTCTGCAGGAGTTTGGAACAAGGGACCCATATCAACGTCAAAACCGCAGTCTGCGTAACCGGTAGCTACAACTTTTGCACCACGGTCGTGTCCGTCTTGTCCCATTTTTGCAATCATGATACGAGGCTGACGACCTTCGCGTTTAGCGAATTCTTCGCACATTTCTTGTGCTTTCTTGAAGTCAGCGTCTCCTTTTGTTTCACTTGAATACACGCCTGAAATTGTTCTGATTACTGCTTTATATCGACCAACTACTTCTTCACAAGCATCTGAAATCTCACCAAGAGTTGCGCGAAGACCGGCTGCTTTCACTGCCAAGTCAAGAAGGTTGCCTTTCTTAGTGCGTACACATTCTGTGATTGCTGCAAGTGCTTCTTTAACTTTTGCTTCATCGCGGTGTGCTTTAACATCGTTGAGACGCTCAATTTGCTCTTTGCGTACTTCGGTGTTATCGATTTCGAGAATGTCGATAGGATCTTCGTGATCGAGACGATATTTATTAATACCAACGATTGTTTGACGACCTGAGTCAATGCGAGCTTGTGTGCGTGCTGATGCTTCTTCAATACGAAGTTTCGGAAGACCGGTTTCAATAGCTTTTGCCATGCCACCGAGCTTTTCAATTTCTTGAATGTGATCCCATGCACGGTGTGCAATTTCGTTGGTGAGTGCTTCTACGTAGTAAGAACCGCCCCACGGGTCGATTTGCTTTGTAACAAGTGTCTCTTCTTGTATGTAGATCTGTGTGTTACGAGCAATACGTGCTGAGAAGTCGGTGGGAAGTGCGATTGCTTCATCAAGAGCGTTGGTGTGCAATGATTGTGTGTGACCAAGTGCAGCACCCATAGCTTCGATACATGTACGTCCTACGTTGTTGAACGGGTCTTGCTCTGTGAGTGACCATCCTGATGTTTGTGAGTGTGTGCGGAGTGCAAGTGATTTCGGGTTCTTCGGATTGAATTGTTTCACAATCTTAGCCCAAAGCATACGTGCTGCACGCATCTTAGCAACTTCCATGAAGTAGTTCATGCCGATTGCCCAGAAGAATGACAAACGCGGAGCAAATG
>CAZGAN010000069.1:0-10313 GCA_964523655.1 uncultured Bacteroides sp. | reverse complement strand
GTATTTTTGCGCACAGACATGGACATTTGTGAAATAATCTTAAATTAGCATGTTGTAAACAAGTTTATTTGGAATTATGCTGTAAAAACATTATGTTTGCAGAGCATAATAAATCTTTAGTCATGAAATTTGTAGATCGCACCGACGAAACATCGCGTATAGTCAAGGCTTTACATCGAGAAAAATCATCGTTTATAGTGATTTATGGCCGCCGCCGACTTGGCAAATCAACGCTCATAAAGCGAGTGTTGAGCGATAATGATGTGTATTTTTTAGCAGATCGGTCAGAAAGTCAGCACCAAATTGCACTACTTGCAAAAGTCATAGCACAAACGTTAAGTGATTTCGACAAGGTCACATATCCTGATTGGGAAGCATTGTTTAGAGCGTTAAGCTATCGTGCTCAACAACGCTTCACGCTATGTCTCGACGAATTTCCGTATCTTGTGGAGCAAGCGCCCGAACTTCCATCTGTATTGCAAAAGCTTGTTGATGAGAAGCAGTTATCGTACAATATAGTTGTTTGCGGCTCATCGCAAAATATGATGTATGGGTTGTTTCTTGACTCTACTGCACCGCTATATGGTCGCGCCAATGTGATTTTAAAACTGTCACCAATCCGCATACCATATATACAAGAGGCATTACACCTTGACAATGTTACCGCGGTTGAGGAATATGCAGTGTGGGGCGGTGTGCCGCGCTATTGGGAGCTGCGTGAAGAGTGTACTTCGCTCGATGAAGCTCTCCGCCAAAATGTGTTGTCGGCAAATGCTACTCTATACGAAGAGCCGGTGAAACTATTTCAAGATGACGTTAAAGATGTGATCAAGATTTCGACAATAATGTCGTATATCGGAGCCGGAGCTAATCGGCTCTCTGAAATTGCAGCGCGCTGCCATGAGCCGGCAACAAACTTGTCACGTCCGCTGAGAAAACTCATTGATCTTGGCTTTATTGAGCGAGAGGTACCTTTTGGCGCTGAGGAAAGAAATGCGAAAAAGAGTCTATATAAAATTTCAGATCCGTTCATGTCATTCTACTACAAATTTGTAGTGCCAAATCGGTCGTTTATAGAACTAGACCGCATGGCGCCAATAGAAAATGCCTTGCGTGATCATTTCAACGAGTTTGTAGCAATGCATTGGGAGAAAATCTGCCGCAATGCAGTCACCGGAAATAACGTGAATGGTGTGCTATTTGGTAAGGCGTCACGCTGGTGGGGTCAAGTGGTTAACAGCGATAAAAGAGTGGAACAGGTGGAATTTGATGTAGTCGCTGAATCAATCGACAAAAAATATTTGCTGGTTGGTGAATGTAAATGGACAAATCATGAATATAGCGAACAACTCACTGACGAATTATGCCGTAAGGCTCAAATGCTTTCAATCGCAAAAGGCAAAATAATTATGCCGATTTTATTTCTGAAAAATAAGCCAACCGGAAGCCTTGACAACGTGATGCTTCCATCAGACGTGATAAAACTGAGTAAGGAGTAAGTGGTTGGGTGTGGGCCATGCGGGAGAAATGAGTTAACGAAAGAGGCTGCGCCAACCGGCACAGCCTCCCTATATTTCACGCCCACTGCAGCGACTGCAGCGAGTATTATTTCACCAATGATTTGCCCTTGGCAATTGCTTGCTCATTGAGGGGTATGAGGTGATGGTGACGCTCGGGAAGAGTTTTCTTCAAGCCACGAATCACAGCATCATCGGGCACAAGATTGCGCACTTTTAAAAGCGCACCAAGAAGAAGCATATTGTATGTCTTAGAGTTACCCATCTCAATTGCAGCTTCCGTAGCGTTAACAGGTATAACCGTGATATCTGTGCGTGTGGGAGCATGGTGTATGCCGTACGGGTCATAAATGAGCACACCACCGGGTTTCACTTTGCTCTCAAACTTGTCAAGGCTCTGTTGGTTAAGTATCACTGCTGTGTCGTAGCTATCAACAATTGGCGATGAAATTTCTTGGTCGCTGATGATAACTGTCACATTTGCTGTGCCGCCACGTTGTTCGGGGCCGTATGCCGGCATCCATGTGACTTCGCGGTTATCCATAAGTCCGCCATAAGCCAAGATCTTGCCCATTGAGAGGACACCCTGACCACCAAAACCGGCTATTATGATTTCTTCTTTCATTATTTTATTCGTTTTTGAGATCACCGAGGGGATATTTCTCTGTCATAAATTGAGCCATCCACTCATTTGATTTTTCGGGTGTCATTTTCCAACCTGAGTTACATGTTGACACAATCTCAACAACAGATGTGCCACGTTTGTCGCGAGCATTTTCAAATGCTTTTTTGATTGCAGCTTTGGCTTTGCGGACTGCAGCAGGAGTGTGCACAGCTTGACGTGTCACGTAGCATGTGCCATCAAGTCCGGCTAGTATATCACTAATTTTGATAGGATATCCGTTGAGGTCAACACGACGACCGTAAGGTGTTGTTGCTGTTTTTTGACCAATAAGTGTGGTGGGCGCCATCTGACCACCGGTCATGCCATAAATAGCATTGTTGATGAAGATGATGACAATGTTTTCGCCACGGTTTGCAGCATGAATAGTCTCAGCTGTACCAATAGCGGCAAGGTCACCATCACCTTGATAGGTGAACACCACATTGTTTGGATTGAGACGGCTGATTGCTGTTGCCAAAGCCGGAGCACGTCCGTGAGCAGCTTCCAACCAGTCAATGTCTATATAATTGTATGCAAACACTGCGCAACCCACCGGAGCAATACCAACTGCATTGTCTTCAAGTCCGAGTTCGTCAATAACCTCAGCAACGAGTTTGTGCACAACGCCGTGGCTACATCCGGGACAATAGTGAGTGTTTGTGTCAAGTAGCAAACGCGGGCGCGCTGTTACTTTGTTTTCGGGTTTTATTATTTGTTCGGTTGTCATGATGCAAACAAGTTTACCGAGTTATTTATTATCTTGAGGGAAGTGGGCGTTGAAAGCGTCCATAATTTCAGTGGGAGTAGGTATCATGCCGCCCATGCGACCAAAGTGATAGATGGGCACGCGGCACTCAGCAGCGAGTTTCACGTCTTCAATCATTTGTCCGGCATTGAGCTCTACGGTGAGCATACCTTTCACTTGCTTAGAGTATTTGTTGATTGCTTCAACGGGGAAAGGCCAAAGAGTTATGGGGCGCAACAAACCGATTTTCACACCTTTTGCACGTGCTTCTTCAATTGCTTTCAAGCAAATTCGAGCCACTGTGCCAAAGGCAACAATGAGATACTCGGCGTCATCAGCATAGTATGCTTTATAACGAGCTTCATTTTTGCAAATTTCTTCATATTTCTTTTGCAAACGCTCGTTATTTTTCTCCATCTTTTGCGATTCGAGTTCAAGCGAAGTGATAACGTTGTGATGGTCGCGGCCATGTTTGCCGGTTGCAGCCCACGGGCATTGTTCGCGCACTTCTTCATCGGTGCGACGCGGACGGAACGGCGGAAGCACCACCTTTTCCATCATCTGGCCAACAATACCATCAGCGAGAAGCATTGACGGAGTGCGATATTTAAATGCCAACTCCATGCCCAAGCCAACAAAGTCAACCATTTCTTGCACGGTTGCCGGCGAAAGAACTATCAAATGATAGTCGCCATGGCCACCGCCTTTTGTTGCTTGAAAATAATCTGCTTGTGAGGGTTGTATTGTGCCCAAGCCGGGGCCTCCACGCATCACGTTTACAATGAGCGCCGGAAGCTCTGCGGCTGCGATATAACTGATGCCTTCTTGTTTCAGGCTCACACCGGGGCTCGATGATGATGTCATCACAGCTTTTCCGGCACCGGCACCGGCATATACCATATTGATGGCGGCAACTTCACTTTCGGCTTGAAGCACAACCATACCGGTTGTATCCCAAGGCATCTCTGCTTCCAAAGTCTCTAGCACCTCACTCTGGGGTGTGATAGGATAACCGAAATAGCCGTCAAATCCATATCGTATGGCAGCATGGGCGATAGCCTCGTTGCCTTTCATCAATTTTACTTCGTCTTGCATATCTATTTGAGGAAATGAGAGAGAATACTGTTATTAAAGAATTTTTGAGGGGAGAGATTTTCTTTGCATAGACCTGTGATTATTATTTTTCTACCACACGATACACCTCGATGCAAGCGTCGGGGCATACTAGCGCGCAAGAACTGCACCCTATGCATTTTTCAGGATTTGCCATGTAGGCGAAATGATATCCACGATCATTAACTTCTTTGGGTTGCAACGATAATACGTCTGCAGGACAGGCAACAACACATAGGTTGCACCCTTTACACCGCACCGTATCAACGGTGACTGCTCCATTTATTTTTGCCATGATAATTAATTAGTTTAGACAATTGAATGATGGATTTTGGATTATCAAATATATCACTCACAAATTTATGAAATAAAATTCAATATTACACTATATAATGGTCAATTAACATTTATCATTTTGTTATTTTTTACTTATTTTTTCTACTTAATTGTTTCTGTAACAGTATTGAAACATCTCATTTTGGCACTTCTCATCTTTCAAATTATTACTTCTTTTCAAAAAAAATCACAAAATATTTTTGTCTGAGCTCATATTTTTAACTAACTTTGCAACAATCAGCTACTTATAAGTGTTAATATATTACAACACCACGCTAAGTCTGTTTTGACCTCACGTGGCACATAAGCTTCTATCGCTCTAAATCAAAACTATGAACGAATATATCTCGATTATTATTACTGCCTACAATTCGCAACGATGGCTGTCACGCTGTATTGATAGTGTCATTTCTGCCGCCGACGATAGTTGTGAAATAGTTATCGTTGTTGATGACAGTTCTACCGACTCAACCCTCGCCATAGCTCATAGCTACGAGGATAAAGATGACCGCATCGCCGTGTTCACAATTGAAAACGGTGGCATGGCTCTCGCTCGTAAATGTGGTGTGGAAAACTGCACCGGCGACTCTGTTATCTTTGTTGACTGCGACGACATTCTTCCTCAGGATTCTATCGCCGAATATAGAGCCTCTACCACCGAAGGCTGCGACATTGTGTGCGGAAACATCATTGTGCACGAGCTTAACGGCAACAAGTGGCTCTCGCGCTCGGGCTCTTTCGAGGAAATCTCAGGCACAGAATTTGCCAGCCGCACCCTTGCTGAAAACATTTACTCTACAATGCTCGGCAAAAAATTCGCTCGCTATCTTTTCGACATCAACAATTGGGACACGGAGCAATCGCTCTCCATACTTTATCAACGCGTGCACCTTCTGCACCTCGCATGCTCGGCAACCAAAGTGGTGCTCGCCCCTCGCGCCGTGGTCTACACCCATATACAGCGACACGGCTCGCTATCTTCAAGTTTCTCACTACATCTCGATGGCATTGAGCGCGCATGGAACAGTGTGCACGCTCTTCCCCTACCCTCAAAAGAACTAACTCAGTGGGGGCTTGACCTCATAAACGAAACTCTCATACAACGCGGATTCCCATTCGACAACAACTATGCTCCGGTGGTTGAGCTCCGCCAACGTGCAAAAAAGCTAAATCTCAGCGAGCATCATCGCAAGATTGTGAAGCTGCTGAAATCGCCACGCAAACGTCTACACACTGCTCAAGGCAACCTACGAAAAGGCGCACTCACCATCAACACGCCACACATCAGCTTCATTGTGCCAATACAAAACAATGCACTGCAATTTGGCAGGACTCTCAAATCAATTTTCAGCACCGGTCTCCGCAACATTGAAGTCATTGCCATTGACGACTGCAGCAAACAACGCACATCAATTGAGCTCTCAGAGCTCACCATAAAATATCCGCGCGTGCTCCTTCACCGTCACTCCACAAAGTACGGCATTGCTCAAGCTCGCCGCACCGGGCTTAATCTCGCCAAAGGCAGCGTCATTTTCTTTGTTGAGCCCGGCGACCTTGTTGAGCGCGATGGCATTCTTGAAGCGGCTATGCTCATTGACGAAGGCGCTGACCTCGCATACTTCGGCGTGAAACAACAATTTTGGCGCACACCTATACGTTGGAACTACTTCGTGCCGTCACAAGACCAAGTCATGAAGCAAGGCATAGAAGCGATGTTTCGCTCTCACATCAGCCGCGGTCACATGGATGCCAGTTTACGCGCAATTGCTCTTAGCCGCAAATTTATCACTGCCGACATGCTTTGCGAACGCGGAGTGCGATACGGCAGCGGATACATTTCTATGCTCAATATACTCATGGCTCGACCAAAATTCGCTCAAACCGATATTGTAGGCTACGTCATCACTCACAACAATAAAGCACAAATCGACTCCATGAAGCATCTTTGCCGCCTGCAAATTGAGCTATCGCTAAAGACCTACAACACTCTCGTTGCAATCAAACAAAACGATGAATACACCAATACACTCATAGCGCAAGGCATCAACAATGCATTCACGCGCTCTTTGGCTGTATTGCTATCTAACCCCATGCACGGCGAATACAGAGCTCAAAAAGTTGCTCGAAAAATACTAGCCGACCACAACACTGATGTGCTTTTCAGCAAGCTTGGCATAGAGCCGCATACCGCTGACGAATACATTGAAGATGCGCACGAGCTGGTTCGCAAAAACCGTCTCCGCTATCTCTTCCACGCCCAACAAACTTACTAACGCCCTACCCTTCCTCATATCGTAAAAAAAAGGCGGCCGTCCTCTCGGATAGCCGCCTTCTGCAATACTATATTGGGAATGTGATGAAATGAATATACTTAACTATATCAAATCAAATTAACTGCAGTCAACAACCAGTTGTAAACCGGGCTGCAGATACCGAGCAAGATGATTGCTCCTACAGTTATAATCAAACCAAGACGCTCAGAGCATGCAGAACGGAATGTTGCAACTCCGGGCTCTCCGGGTGTAATATACATTGCTTTCACTACCAACAAGTAGTAGTAGAGTGAAATGATTGTGTTGATAAGTGCAATGAGTACCAACACGTATATTGCAATTGAGCCTTGATTGATTGCTGATGTGAAAATGAAGAATTTTGAGAAGAATCCTGCAAACGGGGGAATACCTGCCAATGAGAACATTGCAAGCATCATGCAGAATGCCATGCGCGGGTTCGATTTTGAAAGACCTTGATAGTCGTCCATTGAAACCTTTCCTGTTGCATTCTCAATTGCACCGATAACACCAAATGCTGCAAGGTTAGAGAAGATGTACACAAAGATGTAGTACATCATTGCAGCCTCGCCCATTGTGTTATTTGCAATAATACCCAACATGATGTAACCTGCTTGCGATACAGATGAGAACGCCAAGAAGCGTTTCATGTTGCGTTGACGTATTGCGAAAAGGTTACCAACAGTGATGGTGAGTATAATGAGAGCATAGAGCATCCACTCCCAAACTTCGCTGTACAAGCAGCCAAAAGCTTGTGCCAACACGCACATGAATGCGTATGCTGCTGCGCCTTTCGAGATAACCGAAAGATAAGATGTAACAGAGGTGGGGGCACCTTGATATACATCTGCAGTCCACAAGTGGAACGGTACCAACGATAGTTTGAAACCAATACCGGCGAGCACAAATGCCAATGCCACGATGAGGAGCGTTGACTTTTCACCGATGAGTGCGCTATAGATATTTTCGAAATAGAGTGAACCGGTGAGACCGTAAACAAATGACAGGCCCATCATGAACACTGCTGATGAGAACACTGCAGTGAGCATATATTTCACTGCTGCCTCATGGCTTTCGTATCTGTTTTTATCAAATGCAACCATTGCAGCGAGAGGCAGAGATGCACTCTCTAAGCCGATGATGAAGAGCAAGAAGTGACGTGCTGACATCATCAAATACATGCCAAACAAGGTGACAAGCAAGAGTTCGTAGAACTCGCCGCGACGCCATGTCATTGCTTCGCTGTTAGTCCAGTTGATTGATTGAATAATTACAATCAAAGCACCGACATTGAGTATGCTCTTGATTGCACCGATAACAGTTGATGTTTCATACATTCCGGCAAAGGCGCTAGTCGGGCAGCAGCTGCAACTGCATGTACCCATGAAGAAGCTCACCACTGTGAGCGCAGCCATAAGCACTGCTGTAACTGCCGGAAGCTTTTTCTGCGCTCCCTTTGGCAAGAATGTATCATATAAGAAGACCACCAAGAACAGGATAAGCAATCCTATTTCTTGCTTCATTGCGAAAAATTGTGAGTAATCCATTGCTTTGCTATTCTTAGTTATCTTAGTTCAAACCGATGACTTTGAAAATCTCCGGAGTGAAGGTGTTGTTTATAAGTTCGCTAAAGAAATTGGGGAAGCAACCGATTGCAGCCACACAAACAATGAGTGTCACTGTTGAAAGGCGTTCCCACCATGTTGCATCGGTGAGCTCTTTGTGATGCTCGTTTTGCACCGGGCCAAAGAGTATTTTACCTACAACTCGAAGTATGTAAACCGCGGTGATCACAATTGAGCAGCATGCTGCAATAGTGAAGCAACGGTGGAACATATCAGCATGTTGGAATGAGCCAACAAAAATTGTCATTTCAGCTACGAAACCACTGAGACCGGGAAGACCGAGTGAAGCCATACCGGCAATCACGTAGCAAACACAGAGGTAAGGCATGATGCGCATCAAGCCACCCATCTCGCGTATGTCGCGGGTGTGGGTACGTCCGTAAATCATACCAATCAACGCGAAGAACAAGGCTGTCATCAAACCGTGTGAAAGCATTTGCATGATTGCACCGGTCATTGCAGTGGTGTTGAGCATAAGAATTGCGAAGAGCACCATGCCGCAGTGGCTAACTGATGAGTATGCGTTGATGTATTTGAGGTCGGTTTGCACACATGCGCTGAATGCACCGTACACAACAGAGATACCCGTGAGAATCAAGAAAATCCATGCGAGCTCTTGAGCAGCCCAAGGCATGAGGTAAATAGCTACGCGGAAGCAACCATAACCACCAAGTTTCATGAGCACACCTGCGTGAAGCATTGACACAGCTGTCGGCGCACATGCGTGACCGTCAGGGCTCCATGTGTGGAAGGGGAACATTGCTCCGAGCACACCGAAACCGACAAAGGTCATGGGGAAGAGGAATGTTTGCCACTCATGGCTGATTGCATTGTTTTCGGCAATTTCCAAGAGGTTCCATGTGAGTTGACCGCCTTCGGGAGCAGAATGATAATATATACCAATGAGACCGAGCATCAAGAATGCAGAACCACCCATAAGCATTAGGGTAAGTTTCATTGCTGAATACTCTTTGCGTCCGGTGCCCCAAAGACCAATCAAAAGGTACATCGGGATAAGCGCTACCTCATAGAACATGAACATTGTGAACAAGTCAATAGAGATAAAGAAGCCGAACACACCGGTCGACAATAAAATCAACCAAAGGAAGAATGCTTTTGGATTATCAATCTTCCAAGAGGCAAAAGAACCGGCAAAGACAATGATGCTTGAGAGCATTAACATTGCTATTGATATGCCGTCAACACCAACTGCCAAGTGAATGTTGAGGGGAGCGAACCACTCCCAGCTATCAACATAGAGCATCGGTGCTGTTTCTCCGGCTGCGCGTAGACCCAAATAGTCTACAAGCAACCATGTTGACAGTGCTATCAAGGCTACAGAACCTGTAACAGCGACTGCACGTATCTGTTTTACGTTTTTGCTAATGGCGAGCAACCCAAGCATTATCACGGGTATCACCACAAAATATATCAAGATGTTGCTGAACATTGTTGTATCTGTTTTAAAATTTACATCCGATTAACTGATTATATTAAAGCAAACACTGTGATTGCGCCTAGCAACAGAGCTCCGATGAGATATACCCAAACATACATCTGAATTTGTCCTGATTGCAATCCTCTGATTGACCATGATGCCTTGTTTGTGATATTTGCAAACGCATCCATTGTGCCATCAATGATGTGACGGTCAAACCATGCGATGGGTCGGCATACACTGTTAAATATAATCTTATGTGTGATAAACATGTAAAGTTCGTCCCAGTAGAAGCGGTGGTGACACCAGTCCCAGAGGGCCGGCATTGCTGCTTTAAACTTAGCGGGAAGCGGATTCTCTTTGCGATACATCACTGTAGCAAGTGCGATTGCTACTACTGCAATTGCGACACTGCTGATAGCGATAGTGGCATCGAGATGTATATCATAAGGAAGTCTATTCCATGTTACGAAATGACCGAAGGGCACGAAACCTGCGACACATGACACAGCTGACAAGAATACCAACGGTGCTGACATTGAGAACGGTGCATCGTGCGGTGTGTGGTGTCCGTAATCGGGTTC